>JAFLEA010000026.1 GCA_017302035.1 Lysobacterales bacterium | reverse complement strand
CGACGCCTTCGGCCGCGCAGGCGCGCGCGGCCATGCGCCGCTCCTCGGCGCGCTGCATCTCGGCGGCACGGCGCTCGGCGATCTCGACCCGGCGCCGGTACTGTTCGTAGTAGGCACCGAACTCGGACTCGGCCTGCAGGAACACGCCCAGGTGCTCGTCGAACTCGCGCACCACCCGCGCGGCGATCGCCTGCACCTGGGCCAGCAACGCCAGTTCGGCGGCGGTCTCGCCCGGGTTGCCGTCGCCGGCATCGGCCAGCATGTTCAGCAGGCGTCGCACCGGATGGCTGTCGCGCACGAACAGGCGTGGATCCTGCAGGGCGACCTTGGCCACCGGCACCAGCAGCTGGCCCAGCACGGGGCGCAGGTCCGGGCGCAGTTGCGACTCGCCCAGCAACGCCTGGAACAGCAGGGCCACCAGGTCCAGGGTGTCGGCGTCGACCGATTCCAGGCGCACGGAGCCGGAATCGATGCCGAACCGCGCCGCCTGCGCCAGGACCTCGCGGCGCAGCCCGGCACGCAGGTCGCCGCCGCGTTCGATCGCCTCGAAACCGGCATGGGGCGCGGTCTGCAGCAACGACAGCGCCGAGACCAGTTCGCGCGGCGACAGGGTGCGCCGGCCGATGGCCGGACCGCCGGCTTCGCCGTCGACGCGCGCGTCCTGCAGCAGCCGATGCAGTTCGGCCGGCAGCAGCTCGTGGCCGTCGCGGGCATGGACGTCGATCGCGGCCGGGTTCGCGGCCACCCGGGCGGTGCCCTTCCACTGGCTGAAGAAGCGCGAGATCCAGTCCGGCGCGTCGCGGCCACCGCCGGACACGCCGGGGATGCCGCGGCGCCGGTTGCGGCCCTGCGGCAGCGCCGATGCATCGGCCACCGCCAGCAGGCGCCGCTCCAGCGATTCGTAGAGCAGGCCGACCCGCTGCTCCAGGCCCGGCTCGCACAGGCGTACCGCGGCCAGTTGCGCGGCCGGAGTCAGGCGCGCGCCGGACAGGGCCATGTAGATGGCCACCCCCAAGTGCTCGGGCCCGATCGGATTGCTGTCGCCGTCCAGGCGCAGTTCGCCGGCGATGAACCCCAGGTAGCGGTCCAGCCGCATCAGTTCGGCACGGTATTGCTGCTGGATCGCGCCGGCCAGGTTGCGCACCGCCAGGCGCACTTCCAGTTCGGCGTCGGCGACCAGGGCCAGGTCGTTGCCACGGGCCAGGGTGCGTTCCACCGACAGCGGCCGGCCGGCCTCCAGCGCCTGCCAGGCCCTGGCCAGGTGGGCGCGGTAGCGGGCGATCAGCGATTCGCGGTCGCGCTTGATTTCCGCGATCGCGTCGAAATAATCCTTCTGCAGCGCCGGCGAGGCCTTGTCGGCAAGCCGGAACAAACTCTCGCCCAGGCCATCGAGTTCGGCGGCGAACGCCTCCGACAGTGGCAACAGGATCGTTTCCCGGACCTGGTCGAGCAGGCCGGGATTGCGGCGGGGCAGTTCGTCGGCGAAGGGCGGTGTCTGCATCGGCCTTGATGAATGTAAGGCGCGCACATGAACCGCGTGTGCATGCCAGGTCCGTCCCCGTCCCGGGGCGTGCGGCGGCGGGCGCCTATACTTCCTCCCGTCGTCACGCCACGGCCGGACTTGAACCCTTCGAGAGTATGCACACTACCCCCGCGCTGCAAGCCTTGGACGCCCGCCGCTCGGTGCCCGCGTCGGAACTGGGCGAACCCGGTCCCGACGAGGCCACCCTGTTGCGCATGTTGCAATCGGCCGTGCGGGTACCCGACCACGGCAAGCTGGTCCCGTTCCGGTTCGTGCGCATCGCCGGGGAAGCCCGCCATGCGCTGGGCGAATTGCTCGCCGCGCGCGCGCTGCAACGCGACCCCGGCGCGCAGCCGGCGCAGATCGAGAAGGAGCGGCGGCGCTTCTCGCGCGCACCGCTGGTGGTGGCGGTCGTGGCGCGGCTCCGCGCCGGGCACAAGGTGCCCGAACAGGAACAACTGCTGACTGCCGGCTGCGCATGCTTCGCCCTGCTCCAGGCCGCCCAGGCGCTGGGCTTCGGCGCGCAGTGGCTGACCGCCTGGATGGCCTACGACCCGGACGTGGCGCAGGCACTGGGCCTGGGCGAAGGCGAACGGATCGCCGGCTTCATCCACATCGGCACGCCGACCCGGGACGTCCCCGAACGCGAACGCCCCGACCCGCGCACCCTGCTCGCGGACTGGACCCCGTGAATCCGACCGCGACACCCGCGCCGGCCGCACCGGCCGCGCGGCCGACGCTGCACCTGGTCGACGCCAGCCTGTACGTGTTCCGCGCCTGGCATTCGATGCCCGACGAGTTCCGCGATGCCCAGGGCTGGCCGACCAATGCCGTGCACGGCTTCGCCCGGTTCCTGCTCGACCTGCTCGAACGGGAGCGCCCGCGGTACATCGCCATCGCCTTCGACGAAGCCCTCGACAGCTGCTTCCGCCACCGCCTCTACCCCGCGTACAAGGCCAACCGCGAGCCGGCCCCGGAGGAGCTCAAGCGCCAGTTCGCGCACTGCAAGGCGCTGTGCGCCGCACTTGGCCTGGCAGTGCTGGCCGACCACGAGTACGAGGCCGACGATCTGATCGGCAGCGCCCTGCACCGCGCCCGCCCGGCCGGCTATCGCGGCCTGATCGTGTCGGCCGACAAGGACTTGTCGCAACTGCTGGGCGAGCACGACGAACAGTGGGACTACGCCCGCGCCGTGCGCTGGGGCGCCGACGGGGTCAAGGCGCGGCACGGCGTGCACGCGCACCAGATCGCCGACTACCTGGCGCTGTGCGGCGACGCGGTGGACAACATCCCCGGCGTCGGTGGGATCGGGGCCAAGACCGCGGCGGTGCTGCTGGCCCACTTCGGCAGCCTCGACGCGCTGCTGGAGCGGGTCGACGAGGTCGCCTTCCTGCGCCTGCGTGGCGCCGCCCAGGTCGCCGCGCGCCTGCGCGGGCAGCGCGAACAGGCGCTGCTGTGGCGCCGGCTCACCACCATCGCCTGCGACGCGCCGCTGGGCTACGACGACCCGGCCGCCCACCGCGCCGAGGTCGACCCGGAGATGCTCGAGGCGCTGGCCACGACCCTGCGCTTCGGGCCGATGACCCGGCGCCGGCTGCGTGCGGCCGCCGGCCTGGACGGCGACGGTGCCGTGCCACCGGCACCGGTTAGCGCTTAGCATAGGCGCGCATGGACCACGACACCCGTTCCGGCGCCCCGCGCATCGTCTACGAAGGCCGCTACCAGCGCATGCTGGTGCGCGACAACTGGGAATACTCCGAACGCACCCATCCGGGCGGGCTGGCCGCGATCGTCATCGCCGTCACTCCCGAGGACAAGGTCCTGTTCGTCGAGCAGTTCCGGATCCCGCTGCAGGCGCGCACCATCGAGATGCCGGCCGGCCTGGTCGGCGACGTCCATGCGGCTGAATCCATCGAGCAGTCCTCGATCCGCGAACTCGAGGAAGAGACCGGCTGGACCGCCGGGCACGCGGAGGTGCTGATGATCGGTCCCACCTCCTCGGGCGCCAGCAGCGAGAAGATCGCCTTCGTCCGCGCCACCGGCCTGCGCAAGGTCGGCCAGGGCGGCGGCGATCCGAGCGAGGACATCACCGTGCACGAAGTACCGCGCGTCGGCGCCGCGGCCTGGCTGGCGGCCAGGCTCGGCGAGGGCTACGAGCTGGACGCCAAGCTCTGGGCCGGGCTGTGGATGATCGACCACAACCTGGACGGCAGCCCGCGCGAGCGCTGAGGGGCCCCTGCGGACGCGCACTGCGCGACTTGCCTGAGTGCGGGGTGAATACGCAATCCCACGGGCTGTAATCGTTCCCACGCACCCGCCCCGGCACCGCTCCCGATCCGGCATACTCGCCCGGCCCCGTCCCATCTCCCCCGCGCTGTCCACGATGCTTCCACCACGCCCGTTCCTCCTGCCCGCGCTGCTGGCCGCCACGCTGGGCGCCTGCTCGACGACGGCCGGCGGCGGCAAGCCGCAACCGGGTGCCCACGAGGCATTCGATTCGGCCAACACCTATTCGCGCAACTTCAACCATTCGCCCGCCCAGGCCTGCGAAGCCGCGCGCCGGGCCCTGCTCAGCCAGGGCTTCGTGGTCGACCGCGCCGAGACCGACGTGGTCGAAGCGCACAAGTACTTCCAGCAGGACGAGAGCCACGAGGAAGTCGAGTTCCGCGCAGTGTGCATGCCGCAGACCCGCGGCGAGCAGCAGACCGTGGTGTTCGTCAACGCGGTGCAGGACCGCTACGCCCTGCGCAAGCGCAACAACAACGCCAGCCTGGGCGTGAGCGCGCTCGGCTCGGTGTCGCTGCCGATCGGCTCCACCGAGGATTCGCTGGTCAAGGTCGCCAGCCAGACCCTGCAGGACCCGAACTTCTACAAGCGCTTCTATGCGGTGCTCGAGCGTTTCCTGCCCGACCGGATCGAACGCCCGGCCGAGCCCTCGACCGCCCCCCCGGTGCAGTCCCAGCTGTTCGAGCTGCCTCCGTCCCCGCCTCCGTCGCCGGCGTCCGAGACGCCCTCCGAGCGGCCGCCCGTGCGGCCGGTACCCCCGCCGCCGGTCACCGTCGAGCCGGCGGTACCGACCCAGCCTGCGTCCGGCGGCTGACGCCTTCCCGGGCCACCCTCAGGCGAAGGCGTCGGTCGCGCGCACCAGCGCATCGGTGTTCTCCGCCTCGAACGCCGAATGCCCGGCGGCCGGAGTGATCTCCAGCCGCGCCTTCGGCCAGGCCTGATGCAGGTCCCAGGCGTTCTGCAGTGGGCAGACCACGTCGTAGCGGCCGTGCACGATCACCCCGGGAATGCCGGCGATGCGGTGCGCGTCGCGCAGTAACTGGTCCTCGACCTCGAAGAAGCCGCCATTGACGAAGTAGTGGTTCTCGATCCGGGCGAAGGCCAGGGCGAACTGCGGGTCCTGGTGGCTGCTGATGAAGTCCTGGTCCACGCGGAGGAAGCTGGTCGCTCCCTCCCACACGCTCCAGGCGCGCGCGGCGGCCAGGCGGGTGGCCTCGTCGGTGCTGGTCAGGCGGCGGTGGAAGGCCGAGATCAGGTCGTGGCGCTCCACCGGCGGGATCGCGGCGACGTAGTGCTGCCACGCATCGGGGAACAGGCGGCTGGCGCCTTCCTGGTAGAACCATTCCAGTTCCCAGCGGCGCAGCATGAAGATGCCGCGCAGGACCAGTTCGGCCACGCGCTGCGGATGGGCCTGCGCGTAGGCCAGGGCCAGGGTCGAGCCCCAGGACCCGCCGAACACCTGCCAACGCTCGATGCCGAGCCTTTCGCGCAGTCGCTCGATGTCGGCCACCAGGTCCCAGGTGGTGTTGTCGACCAGATCCGCGTGCGGGGTGGAGCGGCCGGAGCCGCGCTGGTCGAACAGCACGATGCGGTATTTCGCCGGATCGTGGAAGCATCGCATCTTCGCGCTGCAACCACCGCCGGGACCGCCGTGCAGCAGCACCACCGGCTTGCCGCGCGGATTGCCGCACTGCTCGTAATAGAGCTCGTGGCGCCCGTCGACCTTGAGCGTGCCGGTCTCGAACGGTTCGATTGCGGGATACAGGGTGCGCATGGGGTCTCCTTTTCCGGCGCTCATTGTATCGGCGTACGATTCCGTTGGAGTTTCGCCGCCGCGGTGCAAAGCGGAGCCGCGCGGCGGAGGCGATCCCGTTGCAGCGGCGGTCCCAGCCGCGGTGCAAAGGGAATGCGCCAGCACGCAGGCAGGCTCATTCCAGTCGGCCCAAGGTGACGCGGTCGCGTCGTTCCAGGTCCTGCACGGTCTCGACTTCGACGAAGCCGGCCCGTGCGAGCAATGCGCGCGCCTCCGCGCCCTGCTCCAGGCCGTGCTCCAGCAGCAGCCATCCGCCGGGCACCAGATGCCGCGGCGCGGCGGACACGATCGCGCGGATCGCATCCAGGCCGTCGGCACCGGCGGACAGCGCGCGCGGCGGTTCGTGGCGCAGGTCGCCGCGTGCCAGGTGCGGGTCGCCCGCGGCGATGTAGGGCGGGTTGCTGGCGATCAGGTCGAAGCGGTCGCGGCCCAGCGCGGCGGTCCAGTCGCCACGGCGGAACCAGACGTTGCCCAGCGCGTGGGCCTGGGCATTGCGTACCGCCACCGCCAGGGTCGCCTTGTCCAGATCGGTGGCGAGCACCGCCGCCAGCGGCCGTTCGCTGGCGAGGGCCAGGGCGATCGCGCCGCTGCCGGTGCCCAGGTCGGCGATCCGCGCCGGTTCTTCCGGGGCGATCCGGGCCAACGCCAGTTCCACCAGCAACTCGGTTTCCGGGCGCGGGATCAGGGTGTCGGCGGTGACCTCCAGGTCCAGGGTCCAGAAGCCGCGGCGCCCGGTCAGGTAGGCCACCGGCTCGCCGGCTTCACGGCGGGCGACCAGCGCCCGGTAGCGCCCGGCTGCATCGGATCCGACCGGGTCGCCGGCATGGGCGAACAGCCAGGCCCGGTCCACGCCCAGGGCATGGACCAACAGCGGTTCGGCATCCTCGCGGCCGATCCGGGCAGCCGCCTCGCGCAACAGGGCATCCACGCGGACGGGGGCGACGGAGGGTGGGGACAGGGCATCCATGCCGGGAACGATGGACCAGGGGCCGGGTCGCTGCCAATGGCCGGTGTGCGGGTGCGGCGCACCAAAGGCAGGGCCTTGCATTTCGATAGTCAGAAACTATCTATTCAATTCTTTTAATCGATTTGTATTATCTATCGGCGCTGCCTACCATGCCCGCATCGACTTCCACCCACCCAACAGGATCGCAGCCATGTCCCTGATCAACACCCAAGTCCAGCCGTTCAAGACCACCGCCTTCCACAACGGCAAGTTCGTCGACCTGACCGACGAGAGCCTGAAGGGCCATTGGTCGGTCCTGATCTTCATGCCGGCCGCCTTCACCTTCAACTGCCCGACCGAGATCGAGGACGCGGCCGACAACTACGCCGAGTTCCAGAAGGCCGGCGCCGAGGTCTACATCGTCACCACCGACACCCACTTCTCGCACAAGGTGTGGCACGAGACCTCCCCGGCGGTGGGCAAGGCGAAGTTCCCGCTGGTCGGCGACCCGACCCACCAGCTGACCCGCGCCTTCGGCGTGCACATCGACGAGGCCGGCCTGGCCCTGCGCGGCACCTTCGTGATCGATCCGCAAGGCACGATCAAGACCATGGAAGTGCACGACAACGCCATCGCCCGCGACGTGTCCGAGACCCTGCGCAAGCTCAAGGCCGCCCAGTTCGTCGCCGCGCACCCGAACGAAGTGTGCCCGGCCAAGTGGAAGGAAGGCGCCAAGACCCTGACCCCGTCGCTGGACCTGGTCGGCAAGATCTGAGCGCAGGCGCCCGCCACGGGCGCTGCACACCAGCGATACCGCACCACCCCGCCCCCGTACCGCCCCGCGCGGTGCGGGAGCGGACCGGAGCCGATGCGCCCGGCAAGCCAGCCCACGCCGTCCCCTCTCCCCGGCGCGCCAGCCAGCCTGGTCCGCGTCGGCTCCGGTCCGCTTCCGCATTCCCCCTTCCTGGCCACAGGAGCCATGCCATGCTCGACGACGCCCTCAAGTCCCAGTTGCAGCAGTACATGGGCCTGCTGCGCCAGCCGATCCGCCTGGTCGCCTCGCTCGACGACGGCGCCGCCAGCCGGGACATGCGCGGGCTGCTGGACGACATCGTCGCCGCCGCCGACGGCAAGGTGACGCTGGACCTGTCCGGCAACGACGCGCGCACGCCCTCGTTCGTGGTCGCCCGCGAAGGCGAGGAGCGCGGCGTGCGCTTCGCCGGCCTGCCGCTGGGGCACGAGTTCACCTCGCTGGTGCTGGTCCTGTTGTGGACCGGCGGCCATCCGCCCAAGTACGAGCAGGACATCCTCGATGCGATCAAGGCGCTGGATGGCGACTTCGACTTCGAGGTCTACATGTCGCTGGACTGCCACAACTGCCCGGACGTGGTCCAGGCGCTGGCGCTGATGGCGATCCTCAACCCGAGGATCCACACCACGGTGATCGAGGGCGGCGCGTTCCGGCAGGAAGTCGAGCAGCGCCAGGTGATGGCGGTGCCGATGGTGTTCCAGGGCGGCGAAATGTTCGATTCCGGGCGCATGTCGATCGAGCAGATCGTGGCCCGGCTCGACGCCGGCGCGGCCCGGCGCGACGCCGAGAAGCTGGCGGGCAAGGAAGCGTTCGACGTGCTGGTGGTCGGCGGCGGCCCGGCCGGCGCGGCGGCGGCGATCTACGCCGCGCGCAAGGGCATCCGTACCGGCGTGGCCGCCGAGCGCTTCGGCGGCCAGGTGCTGGACACGATGGCCATCGAGAATTTCATCTCGGTGCCGCACACCGAGGGCCCGAAGCTGGCCGCCGCGCTGGAGCAGCACGTGCGCGGCTACGAAGTCGACATCATGAACCTGCAACGCGCCACCGCGCTGGTGCCCGCCGGTGACGACGGCCTGGTCGAGGTGAAACTCGAGAACGGCGCCTCGCTGAAGTCCAGGAGCGTGGTCCTGTCCACCGGCGCGCGCTGGCGGCAGATGAACGTGCCCGGCGAGAGCGAATACCGCAACAAGGGCGTGGCCTACTGCCCGCACTGCGATGGCCCGCTGTTCAAGGGCAAGCGGGTGGCGGTGATCGGCGGCGGCAACTCCGGCGTGGAGGCGGCGATCGACCTGGCCGGGGTGGTGGCCCACGTCACCCTGGTCGAGTTCGACGGCAAGCTGCGCGCCGACGAGGTCCTGCAGCGCAAGCTGCGCAGCCTGGCGAACGTGGACATCATCGTCAGCGCCTGCAGCACCGAGGTGCTCGGCGACGGCCAGAAGGTCACCGGCCTGGTCTACACGGATCGCAACGACGACCGCGAACACCGGCTCGCGCTGGATGGCATCTTCGTGCAGATCGGCCTGCTGCCCAACACCGAGTGGCTGAAAGGCACGGTGGCGCTGAGCCCGCGCGGCGAGATCGTGGTCGACGACCGCGGCCAGACCAGCGTGCCGGGCGTGTTCGCCGCCGGCGACTGCACCACGGTGCCGTACAAGCAGATCGTGATCGCGATGGGCGAAGGCTCCAAGGCTGCGCTGGCCGCGTTCGACCACCTGATCCGCACTTCGGCGCCGAAGACCGACGCCGTCGCCGAGGCGGCCTAGACGCGTCCCGCCCCCGCGGGAGCGGAGCGTCGCTGCTCCGCCCCGCATGGCCCCGGAGGAATGCCGCGATGAACCTGCGCGACCTCAAGTACCTGGTGGCGCTGGCCGACCACAAGCACTTCGGCCGTGCCGCCGCGGCCTGCTTCGTCAGCCAGCCCACGCTCTCCACCCAGATCCGCAAGCTGGAGGACGAACTGGGCGTATCGCTGGTCGAACGCGCGCCGCGCAAGGTGATGCTGACCCCGGCCGGACGCGAGGCCGCAGAGCGCGCGCGCCGGATCGTGGCCGAGGTCGAGCAGATGAAGGAAGCGGCGCGACGCAGCCGCGATCCGGAAGCCGGCACGGTGCGGCTGGGCATCTTCCCGACCCTGGCGCCCTACCTGCTGCCGCACGTGGTGCCCGGCCTGCGCACGCGCTTCCCGCAACTGGAGTTGCTGCTGGTCGAGGAGAAGAGCGACGAACTGCTCGCCCGGCTGCGCGACGGCCGCCTCGACGCGGCGGTACTGGCGCTGCCCGTGCACGACGAGCAGTTGCACACCGAGTTCCTGTTCGAGGAACCGTTCGTGCTGGCGGTGCCGGAGCATCATCCGCTGGCGCAACGCGACACCCTGACCCTGGACGAGTTGTCCGAACAGCGCCTGCTGCTGCTCGAGGATGGTCATTGCCTGCGCGAGCAGGCACTGGACGTGTGCCGCCTGTCCGGGGCGCAGGAGAAGGCCGAGTTCCGCGCCACCAGCCTGGAGACGCTGCGGCAGATGGTGGCGGCCAACGTCGGCGCGACCCTGTTGCCGACCCTGGCGGTGAAACCGCCGGTGGCACGCTCGGACGACATCCACCTGCTGCATTTTTCCGGTCCCCGTCCCAGCCGCAGCATCGCCATGGCCTGGCGGCGCAGTTCGGCGATGGCCGGTTTCCTGATGCGCCTGGCCGCGGTGTTCCGCGACCTGCCACCGGGGCTGCTGTCGCCGGAGCCGGGAGCCGTGACCGCGGCCGCGTAGCGCGCCGCGGTCACGACCGCATGCGCCCGCGATTCCGGCCGCGACCCGGCGGCCTCCCGGTTGAACCCGGACCGATTCCGGGCTAGGTTAGGCGGCACAAGCAGGCGAGCAACGGGGCGGCGCGGAGACGCGCCGCCTTTTCTTCGCCCCTGCGCCCCATTCGACACGACCGGCGCGCACTGCGCGCCCATACCCAACGAGAGGAACGCCATGTCCAACCAGTCCACCAGCGGCCTGCCACCCTCCCTGATCGTCTCCAGCCGCGACCTGGCCCGGCTCGAGGCTCTGCTCGACTCCCCGGTACTGAGCCGCCATCCGGCCGCGATCGCGCTGATGGACGAGCTCAACCGCGCCGAGGTCCGCGCACCCGAGGACATCCCCGCCAACGTGGTGACCATGCACTCGCGCGTGGAGTGCGAGGACATCGCCAGCGGCGAGGAGCACGTGCTGACCTTGGTCTATCCCAACGAAGCCGACGTCGAGCGCCACCGCGTGTCGGTGCTGGCCCCGGTGGGCAGCGCCCTGCTCGGCTTGTCGGTCGGCCAGAGCATCGACTGGCAGGCCCCGGGCGGACGGGCGCTGAAGCTGCGGGTCAAGTCGGTCCGCTACCAGCCCGAGGCGGCCGGCGACTTCCACCGCTGAAGCTCAGCCGCGCGCATCCAGCGCGGCCACCGCCGGCAAGGTCTTGCCTTCCAGGAATTCCAGGAAGGCACCGCCGCCGGTGGAGATGTAGCCGACCCGGTCGGCGATGCCGAACTTGTCCACCGCCGCCAGGGTATCGCCGCCGCCAGCGATCGAGAACGCCTTCGATCCGGCGATCGCCCGCGCCACCGCCTCGGTGCCGCCGGCGAAGGCGTCGAACTCGAACACGCCCACCGGTCCGTTCCAGACCACCGTGCCGGCGTCGGCGATCAGCTGCGCGTAGCGCGCCGCGGTCCGCGGTCCGATGTCCAGGATCATGTCGTCGGCGGCCACCTCGGCCACCGGCTTGACCGTGGCCGGCGCATCGGCGGCGAAGGCCGGGGCCACCACCACGTCGTCCGGCAACGGGATCTCGGCGCCGCGCGCCCGGGCGTCGGCCATGATCCTGCGCGCCGTCTCCACCAGGTCCGGCTCGCACAGCGACTTGCCGACCGGATGGCCGACCGCGGCCAGGAAGGTGTTGGCGATGCCGCCGCCGACGATCAACTGGTCGACCTTGCCGACCAGGTTGCCGAGCAGTTCCAGCTTGGTGGAAACCTTGCTGCCGGCCACGATCGCCAGCAGCGGACGCGCCGGGGCCGCCAGCGCCTTGTCCAGCGCGTCCAGCTCGGCCATCAGCAGCGGGCCGCCGGCGGCGATCCGGGCATGGCGGATCACGCCGTGGGTCGAAGCCTGGGCGCGATGCGCGGTGCCGAAAGCGTCCATCACGAATATGTCGCAGAGGGCAGCGTATTTCTTCGCCAGCGCTTCGTCGTCCTTGCCCTCGCCCACGTTCATGCGGCAATTCTCGAGCAGCACCAGCTGGCCGGGCGCGACCTGCACGCCATCGACCCAGTCCTTGACCAGCGGCACCTCCACGCCCAACAGCTGCGACAGGCGCGCGGCCACCGGCGCCAGCGAATCCGCTTCGCTCCACACACCTTCCTTGGGCCGGCCCAGGTGCGAGGTCACCATCACTGCCGCGCCCTTTTCCAGCGCCAGCCGCAACGTCGGCAACGACGCGGTGATGCGCTGCCCGGACGTGATCCTCCCGTCGTCGATCGGCACGTTGAGATCCTGCCGGATCAGCACGCGCTTGCCGGCGAGGTCGAGGTCGGTCATCCGCAGGATCGTCATCGTGGTCTCATCGTTCGACTGGGGAGAGCGGCATTGTCCCGCCCGCGCCCGCCCGCGGCAAACGCCGGCGCACCGGTGCCGCGGCGGCTGCCTCAGTCCTGCGCCGACGGCTTGCGCAGCAGGCTCAGGCCCAGTGCGGCGACCAGGACCGCGCCGCCGACCAGCAGGCCCCACAGCAGCAGGCTCTTCCAGTCGATGGTTCGATGCGGCTGCAGCGCACTCGCGCCGGCCAGTTCCTCGGCCGTTTCGGCCAGGTAGGCCGGCGCCGGCTGCCAGCCGGGTCCGCGCTGCTTGCGCAGCGCCTCCAGCAGCGCGGGGATCGGCGCTTCGTCGCGCTGCGCGTTGGCGCTGCCGGCGGCCAGCGCGAACGGCGGCGCGGCCTGGGCGAGGAACACCGCCACTTCGGGTCGATAGCCCAGGCGCAGCACCGGCATCGCCTCGCCCACCGCGCTGGCCGGCGACAGGCGCCACTGGCGGTCGCGCACCGTGCTCGGCAGCGGCCTGGGATCGGACTGGTTGGCGCCATCGGCACCGCCGACCTGGAACGCCATCCACGGCCCGGCGCGCCAGCGCCATGCGGCGTCGTTGCGTTCGCGGCTGTAGAGGGTCCATTGCACTGCATTGTTGCCGGGCAGGCGCACGTCGGCGCGCTCGACCGGGAAGCGCCCGGGCAGCACGAATTCGAAATGGTCGCCGCGGCGCTGGCCTTCGATCTCCACCCATTCCCAGCGCGCCTCGGCCGGCGGCGGCGACAGTTCGGCGGTCACGCTGGTCAGCGCCGGGACCTGGCCGGGCTGCAACGGCAACAGGCGCAGGTAGCGGGCCTGGCCGTCCAGTTCGATCCGGCCCTGACGCAGGCGCTCGCCGCCGCGCTCCAGGTCGAGCAGGGTGGTGCCTTCGTTGAGCGTGCGCCACTGGCGCAAATCGTTGCTGCCCTCGACCCGGTAGCGCAGTTGCAGCGATTGCCGCGGCCGCTCCCAGTCCAGCAACAGGGCGCGCACCGGCTCGCGCAGGCGGCTGGCATCAACCAGCCATTGGCCCTCCACCAGGCGCGCCGCGCCCGGCGCGGTGGTGGCGGCCTCGATGCGGACGATGCCGCCCTCGTCGTCGCGCTCGGCCACCAGGCGCAGGTCGCTGCCGCCGGCGGCCGGATCCAGGGTCGGCAGCGGGAACCAGGGCAGCTCCAGCGTGCGCGGCGGCTGTGCCAGCGGCTGCGCGGGCGACAGGATCGCCGCCGGCTGCGGCTGCCCTTCGGCGCTGAACACCTCCACGTCGGCCAGCGCCGGATGCACCGCGGTGCGATAGACGTCCGCGTTCAACTCCACCCGGTAGGCCCCGCTCTGCTCCTGGCCCTGCACGATCGGCCACTGCCGCGCGTAGTCGCCGCGGTTGCCGGCCAATGCCAGCGCCGGCAGCAGCAACACGCCCAGCCACGTCGCGGCTCGCGCGCCGACCCTGCCCCCGCCTGCACCCAACCGTCCCATCACTCCTCCTGCGCAGCGGAACCGGCGCGCGGCGGCGCCGGCGCCAGGTAGCCGACGATCGTGCACAGCACGCCGTAGGCGATGAACGACACGATACCGAGCATCCCGCCCAGGTGCTGGCGATCCACCAGCAGCAGCTTGGCCAGGACCACGCCCATCAGCACCGCGCCGGCCAGCCACAGCCCGCGCTGGCCGCGGCGCGAACCGACGATCCAGGCAACCACGCCGAGCACGCTCCACAGCACCGTCAGGCTGGTCTGGGCCAGGCCGGAGGAAGGCAGGCCCGGATTCCAGGGCACGCCGCCCCAATGGTGCACGCTGCGCAGGGTGCTCGCGCTCAGCAACACGAACCCGCCGAGCGCGAGCATCGCGGTACGCATCTGCGCCAACGGCGCCGGCGCGTGCCCCGACCACAGCCAGGCCGCGCCGAGCCCCAGTGCGACCAGTTGCGCCAGTTCGGCCGGATTGAGCAATGGCAGCCATGGCAGCGGCGTCGCAGGCACCGCCTTCGACAGCGTCCAGGTCCAGCCACAGGCGATGACCGCGAACACCACGCACGCCAATGGCGTGCGCAAGCCGGCGTTGGCACCCGTCCCGCGTGGAAAGGCCAGCCAGTGCCAGCGCCACAGGCCCAGCGTCGCCAGCGCCAGCCACGGCAGGGCCAGCAGCGCCTGCAGCCAGCCCTGGGCCAGACCGTTGTCCATGGCCAGGCGCGCGCCCCACAGCGACAGCGAAAGCGGCCACGCCAGCCACCACGCGAACTGCGCGGCGCCGGCCGCGCCCGTTTCGTCGTCGCGCAGGCACCACAGGCTGCGCAGGCCAAACACGGCGAACAGCAGCCAGGCCGCTGCGCCCCAGCTCCCGCCGAACGGATGCGCATGCACCACCGTCTGCCACAGCGCCAGCGGCATCGCCACCGCGAACGCGACCGCCACGGTCAGCGCCAGCATCCGCGCCGGGTCGCGGCGGTGGGTTTCCGCGGCAAGCCAACCGGTCAGCGCGGCGAAGGCCAGCAGGGCGTCCGGACGCACCTCCTGGGCCACGAAGCGGTCGATCTCGTGCACGCCATTGCCGGTCCACCAGGCCAGGCCCCACAGGTAGAACGCCAGCGCCGCGCCGGCCTGCCCCTGCACGCGCGTCGATCGGGCGCTGGCGAAGCCGGCCAGCGCGACCAGCAGCGCGCCCATCGCGGTGGGATTGAACAGCGGCCGCAGGTCGGTGCCGGCATGGTCGAGGAACCCGACTGCCAGTGCCCCGCCGGCCAGCAGTTGCAGCGCGGTGCCGGCGAACTGCGGCAGCAGGCGCCCCTGGCGCAGGCCGAGCCACACCAGCCCGGCGCCCTCCAGCGCGAACACCGCGGCGGTGGCCCGCGCCGACAGCGCCAGCGGCACCGCCAGGGTGGCGAAACCCACCGCCAGGACCGCATAGGAGTCGCGCAGCACCGCGTAGCCGGCGCGATGCCGGAACGCCCAGGCCAGGGCGGCATAGAGCACGCCCACGCCCAGCGCGCACAGCGCCAGCGGCATGCGCGCGTCGCCGGGACTGAGGCTGTCGACCAACCCGGCCTGCATGGTGAAGGCGACCAGTGGCATGCCGAACAGCAGGCAACCGTCGACCAGGTCGCGCCGGCCCTCGGGCTGGCGCCGCGCGAACAGGATCGGCACCGCCAGGTAGAACAGGAAGAACAGCGCCAGGAACGGCTGGGTACTGGCGTACAGCCCGGCGTGGTAGCCACTGGCGGCCCACAGCCCGCCGATGCCGAAGGTGAAGCCGAAGCCGAGCAGGTTGAGGATCCGCCAGGAACGGAACCATGCGATCGCCACGATCGCCGCGTTGAGCAGCGCGTAGTAGGAGAACAGCGCGACGTGGTTGCCGCTGCCGGTGGACAGCCACAGCGGTGCGAGGAACCCGGCCAGAAGCGCGAACACCGCCAGCGCCTTGGCATCCTGCAGCACCGCCAGCAGGCCCATCCCCGCCACCAGCACCACGCTCAGCGCGAACGCGGCGCCGGCCGGCAGCACGCCGTAGAGCTTGAACGCCGCGTACGTGGTCAGCAGCAGCACGCCGATGGCGCCACCCTGCAGGCTCAGCGCGAACACGCGGTTGTCCTCGCGCCGCCGCCAGGCGAAGGCCAGCGCCGCCAGTGCAGCGGCGGCCACCCCGGCCAGGCGCAGCTCCGGTGGCAGGGAGAACAGTCCGCGGTCGCTGGCGAACTTGAGCAGGGCGGCCACGCCGACCAGCGAGACCAGCATGCCGATCTTCACCGGCACGTTGCCGACGGTGAACCAGCGCTTGATCGCGCGCAGCGCTGCGTTCTCGTCATGCGGCGGGCGCGGCGGACGCGCTGGATGCGGCGGCACGGGGGCATGCGCCACCCGGGTCGAGGCGGCGGCGACTCTTGCCCGGGTGGCGGCATCGACCGGCTCGGACTGCGCGGCGGGCGCCGACGGCGCCGACGCGGGCAACGGCGGTGGCAGCGGCGGGGATGCGGCCGGTGCGCGGGCAGCCTGATCGGCAGTGTCGTGCTGCCGGCGGACGAGTTCGGCCAGGGTCGGCTCGTCGGACTCGGCCCGGGCATGCGTGGCGGATACGCCGCCGGCGCCCGCGCTAGGCGGTGCCTCGGCCCCGGCATGCGCACGCACCGATACCGGCCGCGCCGCGGCCAGGCGCAGGTCGCGCACCGACTCCTCCAGTTCCGCCACGCGCTTCTTCAGCGAGGACAGCGACAGCAGCGCGATCAGCAGCAGCACCGGCACCGCCAGCAGCGCCAGGCCCACCAGCAGCAGGATTCCGACCCATCCGTCCATCCGCGTTCCGTCTCCCCGCCGCCTGCAGTCTCCGCGGCGATGGCAGCGTCGGCGAAGCGCGGCCGGTTTGCAAGCCATCGTCCCCGCCGGCCGCCGGCCCTGCGGATGCCACCGGCTTCGACTGAATCAGGCCGACAGCAGCGATTCGATGCGCGCACGCCAGAAGTCGGCCTCTTCCTCGCGCGCGAACACGCCCAGCATGTACTCCCGCGCGCGTCCATCGATCTTCATGTGCAGGATGAAGCGGTCGTCTTCCTCCTGCGACCGGTGGCGCTTGAGGACCAACGACCGGACCTGCCCGAACGGCCACGCCAGCCGGCGTCGCCCGAACGGCCCGCGCAGGGTCATGTGCACGGTCCGCGTGCGTGGATCGAACCACGCCTCCTTCGCCGGCTCCAGGCCCATGCGCAGGAACACCGCTCCCACCGCCAGCGGCGCGAGCATGAGCAGCACGGTCAGCAGCAGGTTCCACCCGGGCTCGCCCCGGTGGCCCATGAACATGAAGGTCGCCGACATCGCCATCATCGCCACGGCCATCAGCAGGACGAACGCGCGTGCCGCCAGCGACAGGTGGTCGCGATAGCGGATGCCGTCCTGGTCCTCGTGGAAGGGCCGCACTTCGTCGCCCATGCCGGATGCCTCCTGCCCCAACGAGAAGGGGCGCCCCGAGGCGCCCCTTCCCCGACCGTCGTCGCCGCGGCTTACTTGCCCGCGACCACGCGCACCATTTCCAGGCACTTGTTGGAGTAGCCCCACTCGTTGTCGTACCAGGCCACCAGCTTGACGAAGGTCGGGTCGAGCGCGATGCCGGCGTCGGCGTCGAAGATCGAGGTGCGGGTGTCGCCGACGAAGTCGGTGGCCACCACCTTGTCCTCGGTGTAGCCGAGGATGCCCTTCAGCGCGCCTTCGCTCTGCGCCTTGACCTCGGCCTTGATCTCCTCGTAGCTGGCCGGGTTGTCCAGCTCGACGGTCAGGTCCACCACCGACACGTCCGAGGTCGGCACCCGGAAGCTCATGCCGGTCAGCTTCTTGTTCAGCGCCGGGATCACCTTGCCGACCGCCTTGGCCGCGCCGGTGCTGGACGGGATGATGTTCTCGAGGATGCCGCGGCCGCCGCGCCAGTCCTTGTTGGACGGGCCATCGACGGTCTTCTGGGTGGCGGTGGCCGCGTGCACGGTGGTCATCAGGCCACGCTTGATGCCCCACTTGTCGTGGAGCACCTTGGCCAGCGGGGCCAGGCAGTTGGTGGTGCACGAGGCATTCGAGATGATCGCCTGGCCCGCGTACTCGCCATGGTTGACGCCGAACACGAACATCGGCGTGTCGTCCTTGGACGGCGCCGACATGATCACCTTCTTCGCGCCGGCGTCGAGGTGCTTCTGCGCGCTGGCCGCGTCCAGGAACAGGCCGGTGGACTCGATGACGACGTCAGCGCCGACTTCGTTCCACTTCAGGTTGGCCGGATCGCGTTCCTGGGTCAGGCGGATCTTCTTGCCGTTGACGATCAGGGTATTGCCCTCGACCTGCACGTCGCCGTCGAAGCGGCCGTGCACGGAGTCGTACTTGAGCATGTAGGCCAGGTAGTCCGGTTCGAGCAGGTCGTTGATCGCCACGACCTCGATGTCGCCGAAATTCTGCACTGCCGAGCGCAGCACGTTGCGGCCGATGCGGCCGAATCCGTTGATGCCTACCTTGATCGCCATTGCCGGGACTCCTGGGGACCGCGCCATGGCGCGGCCGATGCGGGTGGATGGGGGGCCTCCATTCTACCAGCCCGACCCCGCCCGGGCCCGGCGCGGCATTGACTGCAATCAAGGCGCCGGCCCGTGGCAGGGCGGAAACTTGCGCCCATCCCCACCGCGAAAGAGCGACTCCCCATGAACCACAAGCTCCTGCCCTGCCTGCTGGCCGCCACGCTCGCCGCTGCCGCCCTGCCCGCCGCCGCCCAGTCGGCCGGCGAATGGACCCTCGGCGTCGGCGTGCACAACGTCGATCCCAAGTCCAACAACGGCACCCTGGCCAACGGCACCCTGCCGCTGTCGATCGGCAGCAGTGCCCGCCCGAGCCTGACCGTCGAATACTTCGTCCGCGACAACCTCGGCGTGGAAGTGCTGGCCGCCTGGCCGTTCGAGCACGACATCTCGGTCAAGGGCCTGGGCAAGGTCGGCAGCACCAAGCACCTGCCGCCCACCGTCAGCCTGCAATACCACTTCAACGACAAGGGCACGGTGTCGCCGGTGATCGGCGCCGGGGTGAACTTCACCACCTTCTTCGGCAGCAAGACCAGCGGCCCGCTGGCCGGCAGCGACCTGTCGCTGGCCTCCTCCTGGGGCCTGGGCCTGCATGCCGGCCTGGACTTCCGCATCAACGAACGCGCCACCCTGCGCGTGGACGCGCGCTGGATGAACATCGAGAGCAGCGTGCGCGTGGATGGCCAGCGCCTGGGCACCGCCAAGATCGACCCGCTGGTGTACGGCGCCGCCTACGTCATGAAGTTCTGAGTCGCGCCGGAACGGGCGGCGGCGGGCGGGTAGCGGCTAAAATACCCGCATGTCCGCCCCCGCTCGCCTCTGCCCCGTGCTTCTCCGCCCACGCGCCGCGCGGCATCGCCGCCGCGGCGCGTTGCTGCTCCTGCTCCTGGCACCCGCGCTCGATGCACTGGCCTGGGGCCAGCTGGGGCATCGCCTGGTCGCCGGCATGGCCGAACCGCACCTGCAGCCGCAGGCCCGCGCCGAGGTCGCCCGCCTGCTGCAGGGCGAGGTCGAACCCACCCTGACCGGGATCGCCAGCTGGGCCGACGATTTGCGTTCGATCGACCCGGATCTGGGCAAGCGCTCCTCGCGCTGGCACTACGTCAACATCGCCGACCCCGGTTGCGTGTTCGACCCGGAGACCGATTGCCGCGACGGCGACTGCGTGGTCGGCGCCCTGGAACGGCAGGCCGCGATCCTGGCCGACCCCACGCGCAGCGACGACGAGCGCCGCCAGGCGCTGAAGTTCGTGGTCCATTTCGTCGGCGACGTGCACCAGCCTCTGCACGCCAGCCACGGCACGGACCGCGGCGGCAACGACTACCAGGTCAACTGGAACGGCCAGGGCAGCAACCTGCACTCGCTGTGGGACAGCGGCCTGCTGCGCAGCGCCGGGCTGGGCGAGGCCGCCTGGCTGGCGCGACTGCAGGCACTGCCGGCACCGGCGCCGGTCTCGCCGCTGCCGGCCGAAGCCCCGCGCCTGTGGGCTGAGCAGTCGTGCCGACGGGTGAACGCACCGGGCTTCTACCCGCGCGGCCACGTGGTCGGACAGGCCTACGTGGACGCCCAGCTCCCCGTCGCCGAGCGACAACTGCGCCTGGCCGGCGACCGCCTGGCCGCGGTGCTCAATGCCGCGCTGGGCGATCCGGCCAGCCAGTGAAACGCGCTGCCGGCCAGCATGGGCCAGCGACTAGCGACCGCCCACACGCGCCGCACCGACCTGCCGCCGGCCGTTGCGCACCTCGAAGGTGAACGCGTAGGCGAGCGTGACCGCGACCGGCAATGCCTCCACCGTATCGCCGGCGCAACCCCTGCCGGTCCAGTCGCGGTCGCGCGTAGCGGCATCGGGATAGTTGCAGAACACCGCGGGCTCGAAGCGCCAGCCGGATACCGCGAGCAGCACCGCGGAAGCCAACTTCGGCTCCGACGCCGGATCGATGCACCCCGGATCGTCCAGCATCGCCGCATCGCGTACCGCGCCATCGGGTGCCACCACGAACTTCGCGCACAACGTCGTCGGCGGCAACTCGCGCGCGCCGAAGTCATCCGGGAATCCCGGCGGCGGGTTGCCCTGCGCCATCGGGAACACGAAGGCCTGGCTATCCGCCATCTCGTAGCGCTTGCCGCCTTCGGGCAGGATCAAGCGCTGCTCGACGCCGGCGGTGCGGGTGGCGCAGGCGCCCAGCAGCAGCGAGCCGGCGGCCAGCAACGGCAACCGGATCATCGGTTCGCCGTTTCCTTGCGAATCCCGCAATAAGCGATTGCCTTGGGATCGTGTCCGTCCTTGCGCAGCACATCGCAAACCGCTTCGGTGACCTTGTCCGGCTCCAGTTGGAACCAGCGGAAGTCCTCGGCCCGCTCAACGCCGGAAGGACCGGCGACCGCGGTCATGCCCGAATCGAAATCCACCGGCACCCGGACCCGACCGGGCACCGCGCGTCCGTTCTCCATTGCCGGTGTGAAACGCCATTGCCGGATCGCGGCGATCGTGGCGGCGTCGAACACGCCGGCCGGCTCGGACCGCTCGATGTTCACCTCCACCGGCATGCCATCCGCATCGACGTCCACCACTGCCACCACGCGGCCGGACTGCCCGTGGCGCAGGGCCTCGCGCGGATAGGAAGGAGGCGGAGTCCGCATCTCGGCCATCGCCGGTCGCTCGGCCGGCCGCGCGGGCGATGCGAATGTAACCGAACCCGGCGTCATGTCTTCGCCGAGCGGGTTGGCCGTCACTTCCAGAGTGAAGGTCGAACTGCCGTCCAGCGTACTTATCTGGATAGTCGCCGCACGTCCCATGGTGAAGGTCAATCCGGGCTGGGCGATCACTTCGCCGTCCGCACGCACTACGCCCACCATCGTCAGCGTCTGCGGATCCCGCAGCGGCTTGAGGCTGAATTCGCCTTCCCATACGGGCGATCCGCTTTCATCGGAGCGGACCGCAAAGGTCTTGCCGGCGCGCTCGCGGATCTGGAAGCGGCTTTCCTTTCCGTCCACCTCCATGCGCATGTCCAGGGCATAGGCGGGCGTCGCGGAAGCTGCGTCGGGGGATCGCACCTGCGCCGGCTGCGCCGCCCAGGCGGCATATCCGGCCACGGCGCTCAGGCCGAGTGCGAGGAAGGTCGTGACGATCCATTGCAACGGCGAAGGCGTTGGACGCTTGAGCATGTCGATGCGCTCCTTGAGCGGGTGGCGCGCCTGCCAGTGGCAACCCAGCGGCAGGGGCGAGGGATCGAATTGGGTCTTCAGCATGGCCTCGCCGTAGCTGCGCCGCGCCCGCGGATGGCGTGCGATCACCCGCTCGTCGCAGGCCAGTTCCTGGTCGAAGCGGAACCGGCGCAGGGCCAGGTGCAGCAGCGGGTTGAACCAGAACAGGCAGGCCAGCAGCGCCGACAGCGCGTTGGCGGCCAGGTCGCCGCGGCGCACGTGCAAGCGCTCGTGCGCGATCACCAGTGCCTGTTCCTGCACGGTGTAGCGGCGCTCGAAATCGGCCGGGAGCAGGATCCGCGGCCTCAGCACGCCAGTCACCGCCGGCAGTCCGGAGGTCGCATGCGCGGACTGGTACAGGCCGTCGTCGCGCCGGTGCAGCGCACCCAGGCCGCGCCGGAAACGCCACTGCTGCCACCCCAGCACGGCCGCCGACGCCAATGCACCCGTCAGCCAAGCCAGCAGCAGCCACTCGCGCCAGTGCCCGCCCGGTTGCGATTCCGGGATCGCCGCGACCGTCACCATCGGCACCGCCTGCCAGGCGACCGGCAAGCCCAGCGGCACGTCCGCACCGCGCGGCAGCATCACTGCCAGCAAGGCGATGGGCACGCACAGCCATAGCGCATAGGCGGCGCTGGCGCCGAGCCAGGCGCGCACCGGCCGGCGCAGGACCAGTACCAGCAGCAGCGCCGCGCTGCCGGCGAGCGTGGCCTCCCCCAGCAGGGCGAGCGGCTCAGCGTCCATCGTCCGGCTCCTTGCCGTCCAGTTCGGCCACCAGCCGCTTGAGCTCGGCGACATCGGCCGCCGACAACTGCCCGCGCTCGCTGAAATGCGCCACCAGCGGCGCCACCCGGCCGCCGAACAGGCGCGCCAGCAGGCCCTCGCTCTGCTGCTGGACCCAGGCGTCGCGCCGCAGCACCGGCGAATACAGGTAGCGGCGCCCGTCCTTCTCGGCTTCGATGGCGCCCTTGTTGAGCAGGCGGTTGAGCAGGGTCTTGACCGTGGCTTCGGCCCAGCCGTTGGCGTCGGCCAGCGCGGCGATCACCTCCTCGGCGCTGCGCGGGCTGGCCCGCCACAGCACCTCCATCACCATCGCCTCGGCTTCGCTGATCGGGGTGGCTTCCACGGGCGCTCCGTTTACGAATGTAATCAATTTCGATTACATGCGTAATTCCTCACCCTGTCAAGCCCTCCCCGTGCGGTTGGCGATCCTGCGCTGGAGTCTCGCCGACCACGGGTGCCGCGGGGTCGCAGCCGACCGGCTCCTCGTCGCCGGGCCGCGCCCGCCGTGCACCGCCGGGGAAGGGTCCCCATTGACACCGCCGCCGCAGCCACCATCCTTCGGGATGCCGCACGCCTCCCGGAATCCCCGCCCCCATGACCGCCCGCGCCGACCAGATCCGCGAAGCCCTGTCCGCCCTGCAGCCGGAGCATGTCGAGGTGATCGACGAAAGCCATCTGCACAGCCGCGGCCTGGAGACGCACTACAAGGCGGTGATCGTCAGCCCGCTGTTCGAGGGCAGGCGCGCGATCCAGCGCCACCAGGCGGTATACGCGGCGATGGGCGGGCTGATGGCGCAGGTCCATGCCCTGGCCCTGCACACCTACACCCCGGCCGAATGGGAAGCCGACGCCCGCGTGCCCGACTCGCCGCGCTGCCGCGGCGGCGGCAAGCACGATCAGCGCCCGGGCTGACTCAGTCGCCCTTCCACTGCCCCAGCGCGGCCTGACCGTTGTCGCGGGCGCGGGCGTACACGGTGTCCTGGGCCTTCTTCCAGTTGCCGGCCATGTCCTGGGCCCACAGCTTCAGCGCCGCCTGCTGCATGGCGCGGCCGTAGGAGAAGCTCAGCGGCCACGGGTTCGGGCCCAGGCGGTTCATCGCGTCCAGGTGCGCGGTGGCGCGCGCGTCGTCCTGGCCGCCGGACAGGAACACGATGCCCGGCAGGATCGCCGGTACCGTGCTCTTCAGGCACATCAGGGTGGACTCGGCCACCTCCTGGATGTCGGCCTGCTCCTCGCAGTCCTTGCCGGAGACGACCATCGACGCCTTCAGGATCGTGCCTTCCAGCAGCACGTTCTGCTCGTACAGCGCGCCGAACAGCGAGCGCAGCACCGCCTCGGTGACCTCGTAACAGGTCTCGATGTCGTGGTCGCCGTCCATCAGCACCTCCGGCTCGACCATCGGCACCAGGCCCTGCTCCTGGCACAGCGCCGCGTAGCGGGCCAGCGCATGGGCGTTGTTCTCGATGCAGGTGCCGGTGGGGATGTCCTCGCCGATGTTGATCACCGCGCGCCACTTGGCGAAGCGCGCGCCCAGCCGGTAGTACTCCTCCAGGCGGCCGCGCAGGCCGTCCAGGCCCTCGGTCACGAGTTCCCCGGGGAAGCCGGCCAGCGCCACGGTGCCCTTGTCCACCTTGATCCCCGGGATCATGCCGTGCTGGGCCATGTGCTTGGCGAACGGCACGCCGTCCTTCGTGGACTGGCGCAGGGTCTCGTCGTACAGGATCGCGCCGGAGATGTGCTCGGACAGCTTCGGCACGGTCAGCAGCAGTTCGCGGTAGGCGCGGCGGTTCTCTTCGCTGTTCTCGATCCCGACCGCGGCGAAGCGCTTGCCGCAGGTCGCCGTGGATTCGTCGATGGCGATGATGCCCTTGCCCGGGGCGACCATCGCCTGGGCGGTTTCGGCAAGCTGTTCGATGCTCATGGGGGGATCCTGCGGCGAGAGGGGGAGCCGCATATTGTAACGGGCGCGGGAGCCTGCAACGGGCGCGGAAGCGCGTTACAGCTCGCCCAGGCCGCTGGCGCGGCCGTCCTCGCCGACCTCGAGCAGGCGCAGGGTATTGGTGGCGCCGTGGGTCTCCATGTGCTCGCCGCTGGTGAACACCACCCGGTCGCCGGCGGCCAGCAGGCCGGCATCGGCCAGCAGGCGGATGCTGCCGCGGGCGGCCTCGCGCGGGGTCAGGCCGCGGCTGTCGAAGTTGATCGGGAACACGTCGCGCATCAGCGCCATGCGCCGGCGCGCGCCGTCGTGGCGGGCGATGGCATAGATCGGCGCCTGCGAGCGGAAGCGCGAGAGGAAGCGCGCGGTGCCGCCGGATTCGGTCATGGCCACGATCGCGCGCACGCCGACGTGCTCGGACAGGAACATGGTGGCCATGGCGATGGCCTGGTCGGCACGCTCGAGGTTGCGCTGGGCCTTGCCGAAATCGGTCTCGGTCTGGAACTGGCGCTCGGCACCCACGCAGATGCGCGCCATCGCCTCCACCGCCTTGACCGGATAGGCGCCGGCGGCGGTCTCGGCCGAGAGCATCACCGCGTCGGTACCGTCGATCACCGAGTTGGCCACGTCCAGCACCTCGGCGCGGGTGGGCAGCGGGCTTTCCACCATCGACTGCAGCATCTGGGTGGCGGTGATCACCACCTTGTTGCGGGCCAGGGACTCGCGGATGATCTTCTTCTGCAGGCCCGGCAGTTCGGCGTCGCCGATCTCCACGCCCAGGTCGCCGCGGGCGACCATCACCACGTCGGAGGCCTCGACGATCTCGGCCAGGTTCTCGATCGCCTCGGTGCGCTCGATCTTGGACACCAGCGCCGCGTCGCTGCCATGCGCACGGGCGATGGCGCGGGCGTCGTGCATGTCCTGGGCATTGCGGCAGAACGAGACGGCGATGAAGTCCACCCCGATCTTCGCCGCGATCCCGATCAGTTCCTTGTCGCGCTCGGTCAGCGCGCCCAGCGACAGGCCGCCGCCCTGCTTGTTCAGGCCCTTGCGGTCGGACAGGTAGCCGTCGTTGAGCACGACACAGGCGATCCGCTCGCCCTGCACTTCCGTCACCTGCAGCTGCATCAGGCCGTCGTCCAGCAGCAGCACGTCGCCGGCCTCCACGTCGCCCGGCAGGCCCAGGTAGCTGACCCCGACCTGGCTGGCATCGCCCGGCGGCGCGTCGGCCGACGCGACCAGGTCGAAGCGGTCGCCGGCCTTGAGCGCGACCTTGCCTTCGGCGAAGCGCTCGATGCGGATCTTCGGGCCGGGCAGGTCGGCGAGGATCCCGATCTCGGCACCCACCCGCTGCGCGGCGGCGCGCACTTCGGCCGCGCGCCTGGCCTGGCCGGAAGGATCGCCGTGGGAGAAATTCAGGCGGACCACGTTCACGCCGGCGCGGAACAGCGCCTCCAGCACGCCGGGCGGATCGGTGGCCGGTCCGAGGGTGGCGAGGATCTTGGTGCGGCGCAGGCGGTCGCTCATGTGCGGTGGCGGTCGGTCGTGGGAAGCGACGAACGCTAGCACAGGCCGCAACCGCGCGCCGCCGGCTCAGGCGGAACAGGACACGCCGGTGCCGCCCAGGCCGCAGTAGCCGCCGGGGTTCTTCGCCAGGTACTGCTGGTGGTAGTCCTCGGCGTAGTGGAACTGCGGCGCCGGATGGACGATCTCGGTGGTGACCGGCGGATAGCCGGCCGCCTGCAGCCGCCGCGCATAGGCGTCGCGGCTGGCCAGCGCGGCCCGATGCTGGGCGATGGTGTGGCAATGGATCACCGAACGGTACTGGCTGCCGATGTCGTTGCCCTGGCGCATGCCCTGGGTCGGGTCGTGGCTTTCCCAGAACACCTTGAGCAGGGTCGCGAAGTCGACCTGGGCCGGGTCGTAGACCACGCGCACCACCTCGGCGTGCCCGGTGCGGCCGGAGCAGACCTGTTCGTAGGTCGGATCCGGAGCGCCGCCGCCAGCGTAGCCGGCCGCGGTGGTGTGGACCCCGGGAACCTGCCAGAACCGGCGCTCGGCACCCCAGAAGCAGCCCATTCCGAATTCCACCGTCTCCAGGCCGTCGAACCGGCCGCGCAGCGGACGACCATGGACGTGATGGGCGAGACCGGGTCCGGGATTCATGGGGCGCCTCCTGGAGGTTCGGGCCGGCCGCGGGCCGGGGCCGCTTCGAGCATACCCTTCGCCCCGGTTCCGCCGCGAACCTGCGCCGCGGCGGCCCGGCTCACCGCCTGGCGACGGCGCCTCGGCTAAACTCGGGGTTTGCCTTCGCGACCGCCCCCGTCCCATGTCCCCGCACGCCGACCCGCCCGCCCCGTCCGCCGCCGCCGCCGAAAAGCGCGACTTCATCCGCCAGATCGTCCGCGACGACCTGGCCAGCGGCAAGCACGCCGCGATCCGCACCCGCTTCCCGCCCGAGCCCAACGGCTACCTGCACATCGGCCACGCCAAGGCGATCTGCCTGGACTTCGGCATCGCCGCCGAATTCGGCGGCCGCTGCAACCTGCGCTTCGACGACACCAACCCGGCCAAGGAAGACCCCGAGTTCGTGCGCGCGATCCAGGACGACGTGCGCTGGCTGGGCTTCGACTGGGCCAGCCTGCGCCACGCCTCGGACTACTTCGGCGTGTACTACCTGGCCGCGCAGAAGCTCATTCGCGACGGCAAGGCCTTCGTCTGCGACCTCAGCGCCGAGGAAGTGCGCCAGTACCGCGGCAGCCTGACCGAGCCGGGGCGCGAATCGCCGTACCGCGGCCGCGGCGTGGAGGAGAACCTGGACCTGTTCGCGCGCATGCGTGCCGGCGAGTTCGCGGACGGCGCACGCACCCTGCGCGCGAAGATCGACATGGCCAGCGGCAACATCAACCTGCGCGACCCGGCGCTGTACCGGATCAAGCACGTGGAGCACCAGAACACCGGCGCCGAATGGCCGATCTACCCGATGTACGACTTCGCCCACGCCCTGGGCGACGCGATCGAGGGCATCACCCATTCGCTGTGCACCCTGGAGTTCGAGGACCATCGCCCGCTGTACGACTGGTGCGTGGACCACGTCGACCTGGCCGGCCACCCGGAACTGCTGGAGCCGCTGCGGGCGCACGGCCTGCCGGAGGAAGCGGCCAAGCCGCGCCAGATCGAGTTCTCGCGCCTGAACATCAACTACACGGTGATGAGCAAGCGCAAGCTCACCCAGCTGGTCGCCGAGCACCTGGTCGACGGCTGGGACGATCCGCGCATGTACACCCTGCAAGGCCTGCGCCGCCGCGGCTACACCCCGGCCGCGCTGCGCCTGCTGGTGGACCGGGTCGGGATCAGCAAGCAGAACTCGGTGATCGACTTCTCGGTGCTGGAAGGCTGCCTGCGCGAGGACCTGGACGCGTCCGCGCCGCGGCGCATGGCGGTGGTCGATCCGCTCAGGCTGGTGCTGGCCAACCTGCCCGAGGGCCACGAGGAGTCGCTGGCCTTCCCCAACCATCCCAAAGACGAGGCGCAGGGCGAGCGCCAGGTACCGTTCTCGCGCGAGCTGTGGATCGAGCGCGAGGATTTCGCCGAAGTGCCGCCGAAGGGTTGGAAGCGGCTGGTCCCGGGCGGCGAAGCGCGCCTGCGCGGCGCCGGCATCGTCCGCATCGACGAGGTGGTGAAGGATGCGACCGGCCGCGTGATGGAACTGCGCGGCTGGCTGGATCCGGAATCGCGTCCGGGCATGGAAGGCGCCAACCGCAAGGTCAAGGGCACCCTCCACTGGGTCAGCGCCAGGCACGCGGTGGCCGCGGAGATCCGCCTGTACGACCGCCTGTTCTCGGTGGAGAAGCCCGACGACGAATCCGACGGCAAGACCTACCGCGACCATCTCAACCCGGATTCCAAGAAGACCGTGCACGGCTGGATCGAACCGGCCGCGGCGCTGGCCGCACCGGAGCAGTCGTTCCAGTTCGAACGCAGCGGCTACTTCGTCGCCGACCGCTACGACCATACCCCGGGCAAGCCGGTGTTCAACCGCAGCGTGACCCTGCGCGACACCTGGGCCGCGGGCTGAGGAGCGCGGCCATGCTGTACGCCCAGGTCCACCTGACCCTTCCCGCCTGGATCCACGACGCGTTCGACCCGGGCGCGGCCTTCGCCTCGGACGAGGACAAGGTCGCGCTGGCGATCGACCTGTCGCGGCGCAACGTCGAAGCGCGCAGCGGCGGGCCGTTCGGCGCGGTGCTGTTCGGGCCGGACCACCGGGTGATCGCCGCCGGCGTGAACCGGGTGGTGCCGCACACCACTTCGCTGGCGCACGCCGAGAACATGGCCTACATGCTGGCCCAGCAGCGCCTGCAGACCCCGCGCCTGAACGACGTGCTCGCGCCGGTGACCCTGGCCAGCTCCTCGCAGCCGTGCTGCCAGTGCTACGGCGCCACCATCTGGGCCGGCATCGATCGCCTGCTGATCGGCGCCCGCGCGCAGGACGTGATGGCGCTGACCGAATTCGACGAAGGCCCGTTGCCGGCGGACTGGGTCGGCGAACTGGAACGCCGCGGCATCGCGGTCGCGCGCGACATCCTGCGCGAGGACGCGCGCGCGGTGCTGCGCGCCTACGGCGAGGGCGGCGGCGAGCGCTACTGAGCGCCGCCGGCCTGCCCATGCACGGACTGCTCGGCTACTGCCGCCAGGGCTTCGAACCGGAACTGGCCGCCGAGCTGGGCGAGCGCGCCGCCGCCGCGGGGGTCGCCGGCTACGCGCGCGCCAGCCGCGACGACGGCCACGTGCTGTTCGTCACCGGCGACGAAGTCGATGCGCAAGCGCTGGCCCGTGCCCTGCCGTTCCGCGAGCTGGTGTTCGCGCGGCAGAAGCTGCGCCTGCTGGCGGAGCTGCGCGGACTGGACCCGAAGGACCGGCTGGCGCCGCTGCTGGCCGCCCTGCCCGCCGGATTGCGGGTGGGCGATGCCTGGGTGGAGCACCCGGACACCGACGCCGGCAAGCCGCTGTCGGCGCTGGCACGCAGCTTCGGCAACGCGTTGCGCCCGGCGTTGCGCAAGGCCGGGCACCTGCCGGCGAAGGCAGAACCGCGGCTGCCGCGGCTGCACGTGTGCTTCCTCGCTGGCGACCACGCGCTGCTGGCCCTGGCCGATCCACGCGACGCCTCGCCTTGGCCGCAAGGCATCCCGCGGCTGCGGCTGCATGCGGATGCGCCCTCGCGCTCGGCGCTGAAGCTGGAGGAAGCCTTCCTGGTCCTGCTCGACGCCGGCGAACGCGAGCGCCTGCTGCACCCGGGCATGACCGCCGCCGACCTCGGCGCCGCCCCGGGCGGCTGGACCTGGGTGCTGGCCCGCCACCACCTCCGGGTGAGCTCGGTCGACAACGGCCCTTTGCGCGCGCACGTGCTCGACACCGGGCTGGTCGAACACCTGCGCGCCGACGGGTTCCACTGGCATCCGGCACGACCGCTGGACTGGATGGTGTGCGACATGGTCGAGCAGCCGGCCAAGGTCGCCGCGCGCATGGCGCAATGGTTCCGCGAGGGCTGGTGCCGGCACGCGGTGTTCAACCTCAAGCTGCCGATGAAGAAGCGCTGGCAGGAAACCCGGCTGTGCCTGGACCTGTTCGCCGCCCAGGCCGGCCGCCCGCTGCAGGTCCGCGCGCGCCAGCTCTACCACGACCGCGAAGAGATCACCGTGTTCGCCACGCCCGCGGCATAGCGCAAGCCTTTTTTGCGGGCATGTGGCTACCGATGCAGCGACGGCACCGGAACGAAGTCGGTGCTGTTCGCGGCGTCCGTGCAGCGCTGACCCCCGCCAGACCCCGCAAGGCACCGCGCCGTGGATCAAGGCAGAAAAGGGAATACCAACTTCAGCAATCCCTTCAGTCCACTCTCGGCGCTGCCGGAAACGGCCTTGGCGCCCAGGCTGTTGAGCGCGCTGCGCAGGTCGTCCCAGCGCAGCTTCGCCAGGTCCTTCTTCAGCAGGTCGGCCAGTTCCTCCGAGGCCGGGGCCAGCCTGCGCAGTTCCTTCAGCATCGCCTCGACATCGGGTTGCAGGAAGCCGCCACGCTCGGCCAGCGCCACCAGGGTGTCGAAGCGCACCGCCAGGACCTCGCGGTTGCGCTCGTACACCGGCAGCGCGCCGGCATCGAGGATCGCCTGCTCCAGCAACTGGCGATCGTCGGGGTGGTCAACGCGCACGGCCAGGAAGCCGTCCTTGCGGCTGCGCTCGGCGACGTGACGGCTGCCGGCGCGCAGGTTGGCCGGGGCCAGGACATGGCCGAGGATCCGGCGCAGGGCGGCATCGGCCGGCTCGGCCACCAGCTGGCGCCAGCGCGCATAGCCGTCGCGGCGCAACGCGCGCAGTTTCGCCGGGGTGACCCGCAGCTGCTGCGCGGCGGCATGGTTGCTGGCGTTGCGGTCGATCGCGCCGTCGCGCTCGAGCAGCACGTAGACCAGCAGTTCCAGATCGCGCTTGCCCAGCGCGCCGAAGCCCTGCAGTTGGGCCTGGCGCAGGAACTCGGCGGCGAACGCGGCCGGATCGTTCAGTTCGAGCTGGGTCATGGCGTGTCTCCCGCGGGACGCCAGTATCGACGGTGGCCGTCGCAGGGGCTGTGACCGGCAGTCGCGGTCGGCGCGTGGCCAGGGGCAGCCGCACGCCGGCGATCCGCGGGCAACCGTGTCCCCGCCAGGCGCGGCGCCCGGCTCAGCGGCCGTATTCGCGGCCAGGCGCCGCGCTGCGGAAGACTTCGATCGCGCCGCGGTCCTGCAGGGTGACGTACACGTCGCGGCCATCGGCGCCGCCGAAGGCGACATTGGTCGGCTTGCGGCCCTTGAGCGGGATCTCGTCCAGCACCGCGCCCGCCGGCGAGACCACCGCCACCGTGCCGGCGCCGTAGCGGGCGATGTACAGGTTGCCCTCGGCGTCGCTGCGCATGCCGTCCAGGCCGTGGTCGGGGAACTCCAGCAGCAGGCGCTTGCCCGAGACCGCGCCGTCGGCGGCGATGTCGTAGGCCCAGACCCGGCGCTGGACGCTTTCGTTCACGTACAGCCGGCGGCCGTCCGGGCTGACCTCGATGCCGTTGGTCGTGCCCATCCCCGACTCCAGTCGCTGCGCGCGTCCGGCGCGGTCGATGCGCCACAGCTGGCCGCCGTCGTTGGCCCAGTCCGGGTCGCTGGCGTACAAGGCGCCGTCCGGTGCCAGGGCGATGTCGTTCGGCTGGTGCGCACCGTCGAGGTGCGCGAACACGCGCACCGCGCGGGTGGCCGGGTCGATGGCCAGCACGTTGTGGCCGGTGTAGTCGGCCACGTACATGGTGCCGTCGGCGCCGAAGCGGATGCCGTTACCGGTGCTGCCTGCGGGCAGTTCGACGAACAGCGAGGCCTCGCCGCCGCCATCCGCACGCGGCAATACCCGGCCGACGGTGCCGTCCCGGCCGAAAGCCACCGCATAGAGCGCGCCGTCGGGGCCGGTGGCCGGGCCTTCGATGCCGGCCGAGAACACGCCGTCGCCGACATAGTCGCGGACCGCCACCGGCACGGCCGATTTCGCGCCGGCGGACTCGGCGCTGACCGACGGCGGCGTGCAGGCACACAGCAAGGCCGCGCAGATGGACAGCATTGCGCTGCGCGATGGAGTCGTGGCAATGATGGCGGCGTCCTCCGGACCGATCGTCGTCCCAGTGTGCCAGAGCCGGGCGATTCAACCGCGCTTCACCCGGCCGTGCCTATGTTCACCGCTCCCTCGGGACCACGCACGCCATGAGCCGCCGCCTCGCCGTCCTCCTGCTCCCGGCATTCGCCGTCGCCGCCGTCGCCACGGCCCAGGAACGCACCCCCGCCACCACCCAGGCGCTGGCGCCACCCGCGGCGACGCCGTCCGACCGGCCGCTGCAGCGGCAGACCGGGATGGTGGTGCTCGAGCGCGAGGACGGCCAGCGCGTCATCGTCCGTTCGCTGGAACCGGACAGCCGGGTCGGCGGCGACCGCCTGGACTTCGAGGCGCTCGACGCCAGCGGCGACGGCAGGGTCGATCGCGGCGAAGCCGGTGCCGACAAGGAACTGAAGCGGCGCTTCGACAGCGTCGACGCCAACCACGATGGGGGGCTGGACCGCGAGGAACTGGTCGACTGGATCCGCTGACGGTTCGTCGGCGCGGGGTATAGGCAGGCCTGCCTACACCCCGGCGGCGTGCCGCCACAGCGCACGTTGCAGCGGCGGCAACTTCCCGGTCAGGCCCAGCAGCGGCCCCCGGGCCAGGACCGCCAGCGGATCGGCGTTGGAGAACAGGCGGTTGATGCCTTCGAACGCATACGCCGATACGGTGTTGTCGCTGCGCCGCCGCCGCGCCCAGCGCTGCAGCCGGTGCGCCGCGGCCCAGTCGGTGCGGCGCGCCAGCGCCGCCTCTACCTCGCTCCGCAATGCAGCCACGTCGCGCAGGCCCAGGTTCACCCCCTGCCCGGCCAGCGGATGCACCACATGCGCGGCGTCGCCCAGCACCAGCACGCGGCCGGCGACCTGCTGGCGCACGAGCTGTCGGCGCAGCGGGAACGCGGCCCGCTCCGACACCGGCACCGCCCGGCCCAGGCGTGCCGCCGAGGCGTCGGTCAGTTCGACCGCGAAGGCCGCATCGTCCAGCGCCAGCACCCGCGCGGCCTCGGCGTCCGGCAAGGTCCACACGATCGAGCTGCGGCCTTCGGCGAACGGCAGCAACGCCAAAGGCCCGGTCGGCAGGAATCGCTGCCAGGCGGTGTCCTCGTGCGCGCGCTCGGTCCCGATGAAGGCGACCACGCCGCGCTGGCCATAGTCGTGTGCAGCGACCTCCAGCCCGGCCAACCGGCGCAGTTCCGAGGCCGCGCCATCGGCGGCCACCGCCAGCCGCGCGTCCAGGCGCGTGCCGTCGTCCAGGCGCAGGCGCACGCCGGTTGCGTCCTGCTCCATCGCTTCAATCTTGGCTGGGCAATGCACCTGCACGCCGGCGGCGGCCAGCGCCGACCACAGGCGGTCCACCAGCAGGCCGTTCTCGACGATCCAGCCCAGTTCGCCGCGGGCCAGGGCGGCCGCGTCGAAGCACAATTCGTCGCCGCCACCGGCATCCCACACCCGCATCCGCCGGTAGGGCTGCGCACGCGCGCCCAGTACCTGCGGCCACACGCCCAGCGCATCCAGCAGCGCGGCGTTGTCCGGGGCCAGCGCGAACACGCGCAGGTCCGGCCGCTGCGCCGACCAGCGCGGCGCGGGACGCATCTCGACCAGGGCCACGTCCAGGCCGGCCCTGGACAGGGCCAGCGCACAGGCCGCGCCGACCACGCCGGCGCCGGCCACGACCACGTCCAGGCGCGCACGGCTCACCGGCACAACTCCGGCACGTCGCCGCGGAAGCCCATCGCCCCGCCGACCAGCCACGACTGCAGCCAGCCGCCGCCGTCGGCGGCGAGCAGGCCGAGGCTGCGCAGCGGGCGCAACAGCGGCGAGGGGTTGGCGGTCGTCCGCGCCAGGCCGTCGGAGAACGCCAGGGTCCGCTCGCGGTCCTCGCGGCGGCGCTGGGCATGACGCGCCAGCACTGCCGCCGCGCCCGGGTCGCCGGCGTGCGCACGCAACAACTCGGCCAGGGTCAGCGCATCGCGCAGGCCGAGATTGAAGCCCTGTGCGCCGATCGGGTGGATGGTCTGCGCGGCGTTGCCCAGCAGCACCGCACGCGGTGCGGCCAGCGCCTCGGCCACGACCGAGGCGATCGGATAGGCGCTGCGTTCGCCGGCAGCAAGGAAACGCCCGGCGCGCCAACCGAACGCCTGCTGGATCCGCGCCAGCCAGCCGGCCTCGTCCAGTGCGGCCACCGTCGCGGCCTGCGCGGTCGGCACGCCATGGACCACGCCCCAGGCGCGGTCGCCGCGCGGCAGCAGCGCGGTCGGGCCGCTGTCGGTGAAGCGCTCGAAGGCGGTGCCGTCGGGTGCGCGCTCGGCACGCATGCGCGCCACGAACAGGGTCTGGCCGTAGTCGTGGCCGCGGGCGGCGATCCCCAGCGCGTCACGCAGCACGCTGCGGGTGCCGTCGGCGGCGGCCAGCAGGCGGGCGCGCAGCCGCAGTTCGCCAT
>JAFLEA010000025.1 GCA_017302035.1 Lysobacterales bacterium | reverse complement strand
CCTGCACGCCGCCGCCGACCTCGGCGACGGCCCGGTCAAGCGCGAGGGCGACGGCCGCAGCCCGGCCGGGGTGTTCGCCCTGGGCACCGCCTTCGGCTATGCCGGCCAGGCCGCGGCCGGCCTGCCCTACGCGCAGATGCAGGCCAGCAGCTGGTGCATGGACGTACCCGATTCGCCGCTCTACAACCGCATCGTCGACGCACGCGAGGTCGGCGAAGCCGCGGTGGCCGGTTCGACCGAGCCGATGCGCCTGGACCTGCACAAGAAAGGCGATCCGCGCTACCGCCTGGGCTTCGTGATCGACAACAATCCCGGCAACGCCCCGCAGCGCGGCAGCTGCATCTTCGCCCACCTGTGGCGCAAGCCCGGCGAAACCACCGCCGGCTGCACCGCGATGGCCGACGCCGACATGGAGGCGATGCTGGAGTGGCTGGACGCCGACAAGGCGCCGCGCTTCGTGCTCCTGCCCGAGGCCGAACGCGAGCGCCTGGCCACGGCCTGGGGCCTGCCGGTGGCGACGGGGGACGTGCCGTGAGGTGGCCGGGCGCGACCACGCGCGTGCTCTCGGCCCTGTTCCTCGGCGCGGTCGTCGGCCTGGCGCTGGCGCGCTGGCATCCGGCCGCGGCGGCCACCGCCGCGGCCATCGCCCAGCCGATCGGCCGGCTCTGGCTCAGCGGGTTGCAGATGACGGTGGTACCGCTGGTGCTGGCGCTGGTGATCCTGGGCGTGGCCACCGCCGCCGACGCGGCCACCTCCGGACGGGTGGCGCGGCGGGCGATGACCCTGTTCGTGCTCATGCTTTCGCTGTTCGCCGCCTACGCGGCGATCGTCGCCCCGGCGCTGCTGTCGCTGGTTCCGCGCAGCCCGCAACTGGCCGCGACCCTGGCCGGTTCGGCATCGGCGGCGACCGCCTCCGGCGGCGCGCCGAGCCTGGCCGAATGGGTCGGCGGGGTGATCCCGTCCAACGCGATCATGGCCGCCGCACAGGGCGCGATGCTGCCGGTGGTGGTGTTCGCGCTGTTCTTCGGCTTCGCCCTGACCCGGGTCGAGAACGAGCGCCGCATGCACATCATCGGCCTGTGCCACGGCATCGCCGACGCCATGATCGTGATCGTGCACTGGGTGCTGCTGGTCGCCCCGGTCGGGGTGTTCGCGCTGATGCTGGCGGTGTGCGCCCAGGCCGGCCTGGGCGTGGTCGGCGCACTGGCCGGCTACATCCTCCTGCAGTGCGGCATGTACCTCGGCGCGATCCTGATGTGCTACGTGCTGATCGTGGTGTTCGCGCGGCGCTCGCCGGCGGCGTTCGCCTCGGCGATCCTGCCGGCCCAGGTAGTGGCGGCCAGCACCCAGTCGTCGCTGGCCTCGCTGCCGGCGATGCTGGAAAGCGCGCGCGACCGCCTCGGCCTGCCGCGCGCGGTGGCCGCGCTGGTGCTGCCGATGGCGGTGACCCTGTTCCGGATCACCTCGCCGGTGCAGTACATCGTCGCCGCCGCGTTCGTGGCCTGGGCCTACGGCATCGAGCTGAGCACGATGCAGCTGGCCACCGGCGCGGCGCTGGCGGTGGTGATCAGCCTGGGGTCGGTCGGTCTGCCCGGCCAGGTCAGCTTCATGGCCACGGTGATGCCGGTGACCCAGTCGATGGGGCTGCCGGTGGAACCGCTGGGCCTGCTGCTGGCGGTGGACACCATCCCCGACGTGTTCGCCACCACCGGCAATGTCACCGGCAGCCTGACCGCGGCCACCCTGGTGACCCGCTACAGCCCGGAAGCGAGCGACCCGCCGGCCACCGGCTAGGCGGGTTGGTGCGGCGGCGCCAGCAGCCGGAACTGCGCCGGCTCGCCGGCGGCCGACGACGGCGCGATCCAGACGTCGAATAGCCCCGGCTCGGCGTCGTGGCTGCCGTCGGCGCGGGTGAAGGCCAGCAATCCGCGATCCAGTTCGAACGCTACCTCGCGCGTCTGGCCCGGCTGCAGCGCGATCTTGTGGAACCCTTTCAGTTCGCGCACCGGCCGCACCCGACTGCCGACCCGGTCGTGCAGGTACAGCTGCACCACTTCCTCGGCCGCGCGCGCGCCGGTGTTGCTGACCTGGGCGCGGACGACGAGCCTGCCGTCCCAGGCCAGTTCCGCGGCATCCACGCGGGTGGCGCCGTATTCGATCCGGCCGTAACCCAGGCCGTGGCCGAACGGGTACAGCGCCGCATTCGGATACTCGCGCCAGCGTGCCTTGAACTCGGACATTTCCGGCGTTTCCGGGCGCCCGGTGCGTGGATGGTTATAGAACAACGGCTGCTGCCCGGAGTCGTGCGGGAAGCTCACCGGCAACCGCCCCGAGGGGCTGCAGCCGCCGAAGACCACATCGGCCACCGCGTGCCCGGTCTGGCTGCCCAGGAACCAGGTCACCAGGATCGCCGGCGCGTCGCGGACCGCACCCTCCAGCGCCAACGCGCGGCCGTTGCGCAGCAGCACCACGACCGGCGTGCCGGTGGCGGCCACCGCCTCGGCCAGCGCCTGTTGCGCCGGCGGCAGCACGATCCGGGTGCGCGACTGGGCTTCGCCGCTGTAGCGCTGGGGCTCGCCCACCGCCAGCAGGACCACGTCGGCGCCGCGCGCGGCAGCCACCGCTGCCTCGATACCGCCCGCCAGTGGCGCCTCCAGGGCACAGCCATCGACCACTTCGAGGGCGGCGCCGTCCGCCAGGGCCGCGCGCAGGCCCGCCTCCAGGGTCACATAGCGCGACTTGTCGCCGAACAGGGTCCAGCAACCCTCGATGTTGTCGCGGTCGCGCGCGAACGGCCCGACCAGGGCGATGCGCGCATCGCGGCGCAACGGCAACAGTTCGCCCTCGTTCCGGAGCAGCACGATCGAACGCTGCGCCGCCTCCCGGGCCAGCGCCTCGTGCGCGGCCGGGAGCGAGGCGTCGGCCTCGCGGACCGGGTCCAGCGAACGGTACGGATCGTCCAACAGGCCGATGGCCTCCTTCACCCACAACACCCGCCGCACCGCCTCGTCCAGCGCCGCCATCGGCACCTCGCCGGAGGCGACCAGGGCCGGCAGGTGCGCGGCATAGAAGCCGCTCTGCATGCTCATGTCCATGCCGGCGGAAAACGCGCGCAGGGTCGCATCGCGGTCGTCGGCGGCATAGCCGTGCGCGACCAGTTCCATGTCGGCGGTGTAGTCGGAGACCACCAGTCCGGGGAAGCGCCATTGCCCGCGCAGCACGTCGGTCAGCAGCATCCGGTTGGCGCTGGCCGGCACGCCGTTGATGTCGTTGAACGCGGTCATCACGGTCAGGGCACCGGCGTCGAACGCGGCCTTGAACGGCGCCAGGTGCACGTCACGCAGGGTGCCGTCGGAGATCTCGACGTAGTTGTAGTCCATCCCCGCGGCCACCGCGCCGTAGGCGGCGAAGTGCTTGGGCGTGGCCAACAGCGAATCGTGCGCGCGCAGGTCGTCGCCCTGGAAGCCGCGCACGCGCGCGGCGGCGAAGGCGCAGCCGAGAAACACGTCCTCGCCCGCGCCTTCCGCGCCGCGGCCCCAACGCTGGTCGCGGGCGACGTCCACCGCCGGGGCGAAGGTCCAGTGCAGCCCGGCGGCGGTGGCCTCGATCGCCGTCGCCCGTGCGGTCCGCCGCGCCAGATCCGGCTCGAAGCTGGCCGCCTCGCCCAGCGGGATCGGAAACACGGTGCGCATGCCGTGGATCACGTCGGCCGCCAGCAGCACCGGGATGCCGAGCCGGCTTTCCTCCACCGCCACGCGCTGGATCTCGCGGCCCAGAGCCGCACCGACGCCGTTGAACAGCGCGCCCACGCGCCCTGCGCGCACCTGCTCGAGCACCTCGGCGGCGTTGCGCACGTTGGCGTCCGGGTTCACGTCCGGCGCGAACGGCCGGACCATGTCGGCGAACATGCCCAGTTGTCCGACCTTCTCCTCGACGGTCATGCACGCGAGCAGGGATTCGATCCTCGCCTGGGGGGACTTCGCTTCGATCGACATGCTCCGGGTCGCGCGCTGGGAAACACACCGATTCTAGCGGAGCTTTGCGCCACGGCCAGCGCCCGGCCGCGGCAGGCCACACGGCAGGCCCCATGTAACGCATGTAACGCGCCGGCAAGCAAGACGGCGGCGCGGCGCCCGCAGGTTCCGCGCCGCCGCGGCGCAACCGCCGTCTCCCATTGCGCCGGAACCGCCGGCACCGGCCGGGACGTGCCCGGCGCCGGTGCCGCAGTCAGCCGTCAGCCATCAACTGCCGGTGACCTTCAGCCGGGAGGTATCGACCTTGGCCACGCCCTTGACCTGCGAGGCGCGCCGCCTGGCCTCGTCGGCCTGGGCCTGGGTCTGTACGGTGCCGGTCAGGAAGACCACGCCATTGACCGTGTCCACCTCGATCTTCATCGCCGACACGTCCTCGTCCGCCACCAGACTCGCCTTGACCTTGGTGGTGATCCAGGTGTCATCGATCGGCTGCGCCGACGCCGCCTCGGCGGCGGCCTTCTTCTGCGGCTTCTGCTCGTCCGCCAGTGCGGCGCCGGAGCACAGCAGGGCGGCCAGGACGACGGCGAGAGTGGTTGTCTGCTTCAGCATGTTGGAGAACTCCTGTCCTTGCGTGGGTGTGGACGTAGTCTCCGCATGCATGCGTACAGCCATGGTGAATCCCGGCGTGAAGGTTGTGTAGCGTTCAGTCCCTCCGCCGGCGCCGGATCGCTGGGCGGGGAAGGCGGCGTCGCGGCCACCGCCGCGACTGCAGCCTCAGCGCAGCCACCCGCGCACCCTGCAGCGGCGCGCGTAGTTCCACTGCAACAGCGCCACCACCAGCAGCAGCGCCGGCATCGCCAGTCCTGCCGCGCCATAGGCGGCCCATGCAGGCGTGACCGCGTAGCCGCCGACCATCTGCACCAGCAGCGCCAGCAGCGAGATCGCGAACATCGGCACCGCCCAGCGTCGGCGCAGCAGCAGCGACAGCGCGCCGAGGACGCCACCGATCACGGCGAAGGCGAATGCCAGGTTCACCCAACCCGGGGTCGCCAGGTGCACGGCCCGCTGGGCTTCAGTCAGCTTCATCAGCTGCTCGCCGTCCAGGGTCACCTGGATGAAGAACATCGCCAGCCCGATCAGGTTCCAGGCCAGCGCCAGCACCGCGATCCACCAGTAGGCCCCGGGCCTGGCGGCCCCGGTCTGCGTATGCATGCCCTTTCTCCCCGTTCGCGCGCGGCGGCAGTGCCGCGGGCACAGCCTACGCCCTACTCCGCGCGGACGGCAGTGGGTACCGCTCAGTCGCGGTGCGCGGGCAGCTGCGCCAGGGTCTGCGCGGCGATCGCGTCCAGCCGCGCCTGGGTGGCGTCGCCTGGCTGCACCGTGCCGGCGTTGAGCGCGCTCCACACCACCCGCAGCGAAGCCGGCTCCACCATCTCCACCTGCAAACCGCCTTCGGTACGCTCGCTGGCGACGTAGGTGTAGCGGGATACCGGAGTGCCGGTGTCGTTGCGGACCACCAGCTGCGAGCAGCGTCCGCCGCTGCATTCGACCGCGGCCATGCGGGTGGCGCCGCCGGCCTGCTCGGCCACCGGGACCACCTCCTGCAGGTCGCGCACGCCCACCCGGTAGGCGACCAGGAAATCAGCCTTGGCCAGGTCCACCGGCACGTAGCCCTTGTCCTGCAGCGAGCGCTCCAGCGCCTGGCGCAGGCGGGCGCGGAATGCCTCGTCCTGGACCCGGGCATCCTGTTCGGCCGAGGTCATGGGCAGCAGCGGCACGAAGGCGTAGCCCTGGCCGGGCAGGGCCGTGGCCGGCATCGCCACGGTCACCTTCCCCGCCGGGGCACGCCCGGCCGACGGCGCGGAGGCGCAACCGGCGACGGCGAACAGGCTGCACAGCAGCAGCGGGCCGGCGATGCGGGCGAAGCGGGAATCGGAAGTGCTCAAGGGACGGCTCCAGACGCACGAAAGACGGGGAAGGGATGCAAGCATAGCCCGCACGGGCGGTCGTTGCCCGCGGCGGCCGCAGGCGCTAGCGTGGCAAGGTGGTGGGCGGCTCTCCCGGTCGCGTCCGGCCCCGCCGCCCGGAGCCACGGATCCCATGCAATCCCCGACGAGGACACGCGCATGAAAGACCCCACCGCCTTCCCCATGGCCCTGGCCCAGGCAAACTGCGCGCTGCAGGCGCGCATCGCCGAACTGGCCCAGTCCGGCGGCCAGTACTGGTACGAGTTCGTGCAACGCCTGGTCAACGACGGCATCGCCGAAGGCAGCGCCGAACTGCAGGAAATCCTCCATACCCAGGACTGGCAGCGGCTGCTGGCGACCCCGGCCGACGCATACTGGCGCCAGCTGCAGCAGCGCTTCGGCGACCAGCAGGCCGCCGCACAGATCGCCGTGGCCGCGCAGGCCAGCTTCGCCCGCGGCGTGCAGGACGCGCTGGCGGCCTGGCAGCGCGACACCATCGCCGCCCTGGACCAGGCAGGCCTCGCCACCCCGGCGCTGGATCCGGACTGGGCCGGCCTGTTCGCTGGCTGGGAGGCGGCGTTGCCGGACGTGTCCGTCGCCTATTCGCTGCAGCCGGTGGCGCGCAAGGCGCCGGCGAAGAAGCAGGCCGCCGTGAAGCAGGCGCCGGCGCGGAAGAAGGCGGCGAAGGTGCCGGCCAAGAAGGCCGCCGGCAAGACTCCGGCGAAGCAACCGGCCGCGCGGAAGAAGGCGGCGAAGGCGCCGGCCAAGAAGGCCGCGAAGAAGACCGGCACCCGTCGCTGACCCGGGCACGCGGCCGGCCGCCGCCGGCACGCGTGGATGACTTGGGCTGGGCCGGATGCTAGTGTGGCCGGCCTCACGTCTTCGTCCGCGCCGGGGTTGCCGGCCGGGCGCCCATCCGTCTCATCCATCCGGAGAACCACGCAATGAGCAGCAATTTCTGGGAGACCATCTGGCAGATCCTGGTGATCTTCGTCCTGGTCGCCTACCTGATCGTCCTGTTCCAGATCATCGTCGACCTGTTCCGCGACAAGAAGCTGGGCGGCTTCGCCAAGGCAATCTGGTTCCTGGGCCTGATCTTCGTCCCGTTCCTGACCGCGTTGCTCTACATCCTGTTCCGTGGCCGCGGCATGTCCGAGCGCCAGCTGGAAGCGGTGCGCGAAGCACGCCTGGAGACCGACGCCTACATCCGCAGCGTCGCCGGTGGCAAGTCGGCCGCCGAACAGATCGCCGACGCCAAGGCGCTGCTGGACTCCGGAACGATCAGCGCCGACGAGTTCGCCAAGCTGAAGGCCAGGGCGCTGGGCTGATCCCGGCCCCTGCGGGATACCCGAGGCCCGGCGCCGCGATGCGGCGCCGGGCCTTCTGTTTTTTGCCCCCCTCCCGTCCGCTCCCACGGTGCCGACTCCGCCACGCCCTGCGATCGCTACGAGCCGAGCACCGGCGTGTATTCGAAGATCGCGATCACGTACAGCACGAAGTACAGCGCCGCGATGACCTCCTGGGTGCGGATCTTGCGCGACACGATGCCGATGGCCACCACCGGGATCGTCACCAGCACCACCGTGTTGTTGAACGGCCCCATGTCCACGACGTAGCGCCAACCGCCCTTGATCCACGAGTCGATCAGGTCGGCGACGCTGGCCAGCAGCAACGCGGTGAAGAACCAGCGCCGGTTGCGCATGAAATACTCGTTGTAGCGCTTGACCGAATCCCAATCGCGCGGGACCAGCATCACCGCCAGCATGTACAGCACCACCGAGTACAGAACCATGAACAGGTAGCGCCAGATCGTCCACGGACCCTCGTAGGCGAGCAGCCTGTACTGGAACCACCAGAAATTGATCATCCACATGAACGCGGTGGATGCCCACAGCACCCCGAGCAGGCTCAGGATCTCCGGATGGTCGTCGTCCTCGGCCCGGTCCATCGCATCGACCACGCCCGAGAGCAGATGGGTGATGGCCAGGCCGATGACGATCGAGATCAGCACCATCACGTGCTGGAATTGTTCGTTCAAGGCGTACTCCACGCCGCAACCCGCGGCCCGACCGCGAGTGTAGGGCAAGCTACCCGGCCAGTACTTCCTCCACCGGCCGCCGCAACGAGCGCGGCATGCGCGGGCCGTGCCCGACGCGGACCACCAGGTCGGGACGGCCCGTGCCCACGCCGAGGAACGCGGCGAACTCCGGCCGCAGTGGCGTCACTTCCACCGGCTGGTTGATGAAGGCGGTGCGCAGGTCCAGCGCTGCGGCCTGCAGGGCGAAGCGCTGGTAGCAGCGGCCCGCCTCGACCCAGTGCCGGCGATCGTCCACCGCGGACACGAACACGGCCACGGCCGCCGAGCTGCGGATCTGTTCGCGGTCCTTGCGGTTCTGGCGGGCCGCCGAGAAGCCAAAGCGCATGAACAGCCCACCCAGCCAGTCCGGCACGTCCGGACTGCCCATCACCGGGCCATGCAGGCCGTCGCCGGTCGCCCGTGCGCTGCGCGTGTTGAAGCGGATCCAGTGCTGCAGCTCCGCGCGCCAGGCCGGATCGGCGAACTGCGCGCTGTTGCCGGCGGCCACGTAATCGGCAATCCGCTCCAGCTGCCCACTCCCTTCCAGCAGCATCAGGCGCACGCCCTCGCCGGTGCCGGCGATCTCGAGCAGGCGGCGTTCGCCCGCGGTCAGCGGCGTGCCGTCGTAGAGGCTGCGGCTGCATTGGCGCAGGTCGATCGCCGCGTACAGCGGGTCGCCGCTGCGTGCGGATTGCGCCAGGTCCACCTGCACGCCCGCGGAGGCGTGGTCGAAACGTACCGTGGCCTCCAGGCCCGTGGCCCGCGCCGCCACGCACAGGTTCTCCGCCGCGCAGCCCAGGCTCGCGAACAGGTGGTGGTCGTCGGGGTCCACCGCCGGGCAACGCCGCGTCGGGTCGGGCAGGATCGTGATCCGGTCGCCCTCGATCAGGAAGCGCCACGGCTGGGTGTTGTGGCTGGAGGCGGCCTTGATGGCGCATTCCACCAGGCCCAGATTGCGCGATCGCCTGCCAGCGTCCACGGGGTGCGCCCTCGCTCGGGCCGGGAAACCACGGCAGGATGCCACAGGCCGGGGAATGAACCCGGCTGCCCGGTTCAACCCTCCGCGGAGGCCGCTGCGTCCTCGCCCACGGGCGCAGCGGCCGGCACGACCCGGTTGCGGCCGAGCAGCTTGGCCTGGTAGAGCGCCTGGTCGGCGCACAGCAGCAGTTCGCGCGCACTGCCGCCGTGGTCCGGGGCGACGGCAACGCCCAGCGACAGCGTCGCCCGCATGGGCTGGCCCTCTGCCAGGCCCGGCTCCCGTTCGAATCGCCGCCGCAGCCGCTCGGCCACCTCGAGCGCGCCCGTCGCCGCCGCACCCGGCAGCATCAGCATGAATTCCTCGCCACCGAAGCGGCAGGCCATCGCCCGCCCTTCCACGATGTCCCGCAACTGCCCGGCCAGCACGCACAGCATGTCGTCGCCGGCCAGGTGGCCCCAGGTGTCGTTGACCCGCTTGAAGTGGTCGATGTCCAGCAGCACCAGCGCCAGCGACTCGCCGGCGTCGCGGCAGGTCGCCAGTTCGCGCGCCAGCACGGTGTCCATGTGGCGGCGGTTGTACAGCCCGGTCAGCGGATCGTGCAGCGCCTGCTCCTGCAGCCTGGCCTGCAACTCGGTGATCTGCTCCAGCCGCTCGCCCAGCACCTTGCGGTTTTCGCGCAGCGACAGGCCGCGGTGGTAGGCGGCGTTGGCGAAGAACAGCAGGTACAAGGTCAGCAGGCCGATGCACAGCAGGCTTACCGCCAGACTGGTATCGGGACGGAAGTCGATCCCCGCCACCAGCCAGACCAGCGCGATCCCGCCACCCAGCGCCGCCCAGGCCTTTCCCAACCCTGGCATGCCCATGTAGATGACCACGTTCAGGCATACGGCGATGACCAGCATGAACGAGATCCACAACGGCATCCCCCATACCGCCATCCACATGCCCAGCAGGAATCCGTCCAGCAGCAGGTTCTGCAGCTCCGTGCGCAGCGGGTCGGCCGAACGCACGGCCCGCCAGTAGATCAGCCCCGGATACACCGCGAACTGCAGCACCAGCAACGTCCAGTGCAACGCGCCCACTTGTTGGTGGCGCAGGTGCAGGGCCAGCATCGCCAGCACGCCCAGGAAGAACGTCGCGCGGTTGCGCCCGTTCAGCCTGACCACCCAATGCGTGCCCCCTTCCGCCACCGTGCCCCTCCCCGACCGGTTCCCGCCCGGCCGGGCCGGGCGGTGCATTCTAGCCGGACGGGGGCCGGGGCATTGGCGCCGCGGGCGCACAGGGGGCCGAGGACGCGAACAAACGCTCCAGCGGGCGCAGGGTGAGCAGCGTCAACACGAAGGGCCCCAGCGACAGGGCCGCGTGCAGCCAGAAGAAGTGCGCGTGGCCCATCGTCTCCCACCCGCCACCGAAAAAGCCGCTGGCCACGTTGCCGAGGAACGTCGAGAAGAACAACACGCCCATCAGGGTCGAATTGACCGCCGCCGGCGCAGCGCGCGAGAACAGTGCCAGCAGTGTCGGCCAGTAGTAGAGGAACCCCAGCGCGTTGAGCGCGAACAACAGCACCGGCCATACCACGCCGACGGTCTGCCCCGCCTCCGCCCGTGCCGCCGGCCACACCATCGCCACGCTGGCGAGGGCGGTGATCAGGTAGCCGATCGCGATCTTGCCCAGCTCGCCGGGTTCGCGCCCGCGCTGCGCCTGCCGCCGCCACAGCGCCACCAGCGGCGGCACGAAGACGATGCAGAACAGGCCGTCGAGCGCATTGAACCCGCTGGTCGGCAGCATCCAGCCGAGGAAACTGCGGTCCACCGATGCCTCGATGAACAGCATGCCGGCGATCATTTCCTGGTTGTAGGCCGCCGCCGGCAACACCGCCAGCAGGCTGACCAGGACCAGGGCGACGATCACCCGCCAGTCGTGCGCCGTCAGCGGGGCGCGCGGCAGGGCATCGCGCCGCCGCAACACGTCGGGTGGCAGGTACCTGCGCCCGGCAATGTAGATGCCCATCGCCACCAGCATCATCACTCCGGCGACGGCGAAGCCCATGTGCCATCCCCAGACCTGCGCCACCACCGCGCACACCAGCGGTCCGAACAGGGCGCCGACATTGATCGCCGCGGAGAAGATCGCGAAGGCGCGCGAACGCCGCCCTTCCTCGTGGGCGCCGTACAGCTGGCCCACCTGCACCGAGATGTTGCCCTTCAGGCAGCCGCTGCCGGCGACCAGCAGCACCAGCGCCGGCAGGAAGGCGGCCTCCAGGGCCATCAGCAGGTGGCCGGCCACCATCAACGCCGCCCCCAGCAACACCGTGCGCCGCTGGCCGAGCACGCGGTCGGCGAGCAGGCCGCCGAACACCGGGGTGAAATAGACCAGGCCCGAATACCAGCCGAAGATCTGGCTGGCGAACGCCTGTTCGGACAGCGGGCCGGTCAAGCGCTCCAGTGCGGCGCGCAGCGGCCCCAGCCCGAACACGCCGGCCGCCACGTCCGGGTGCAGCAGGTGCTGCACCAGATACAGCATCAGCAGCGCCTGCATGCCGTAGAACGAGAAGCGCTCCCAGGCCTCGGTGAAGGACAGGAACGCCAGGCCTTTCGGGTGGCCGAAGAATCCGCGGTCGGTCGGACGGGTGTTTGCGGCTGCGGTCGAATGGTTCATTCACGGCTCCGCTTCGGCGGGATCAGTCCGATTCCTGGCGCTTCGCCCGGTCCCCGTCTCCCCAGCCCAGGTCCGGCTCGGGGTGATAGGCGATCCCCAGCGCGTCCAGATGCGGGCGCAGCGCGCCCATGCGCTGGCGGAAGCCGTCATAGTCGCGCCGTCCGGCCGGACTCCAGCCCACCTCGGCCACCGCCGCCAGCCGCGGCCACAGGCGGTCGTCCGCGGTTGCGTCGGCGTGGACCAGTTCCGACCACAGCGCCGCCTCGACGCCCACCGCGGTCTCGAATGGCGTGGGGTCGAAGCCGTAGATGCGTTCCAGCGGCACGCCTTCCTTGCGGCACCAGTCGTAGGTGTCAGGTTGGCCGGCGTAGTTGCCGTGGTCGATATAGAAGTATGTGCACGGCGACAGGATCAGCGGATGCCCCTTCGCGACCGCCGGGGCGATGTCGTAGCCGTCGTTCCAGAGCTGCAGCATGAGGTCGGGACTGGTGTCGGCCACCGAACCTTCCTCCCAGGCGATGGGCGTGCGTCCCATCTCCCGCACCATCGCCGCGGTGCGGGCGATGAAATCGGCGTACAGCGGATGCTTGATCTCGTCGCCGCCCATGTGGATCTCCTGCGACGGGAACACCGATACCACCTCTTCCAGCACGTCGCGGACGAAGGGATAGACGACCTCCGGCTTGTCCAGGCACAGGACGCTGAAGCCCACCTCCCGGCCGGAATAGGTGGACAGGTTGTCCACACCATCGCAGGCCAGTTCGTTGTAGGACGCCAGCGCTGCCTGCACATGGCCCGGCATGTCGATCTCCGGGATGATGGTGATGCCGCGCTCCTGCGCGTAGGCGACCAGGTGCCTCAGCTGTTCCTGCGTGTAGTAGCCGGCGCGCCCGCCCTCGACCGCGCTGCCGCCACCGATCTCCACCAGCTTCGGATAGCGCTTGATCTCCATCCGCCAGCCCTGGTCGTCGGTCAGGTGCAGGTGCAGGCGGTTGAGTTTGAACAGTGCCATGCGGTCGATGTGCTTTTCGAGGTATTCGACCGGCAGGAAACTCCGGGCCACGTCCAGCGAGAGGCCGCGCCAGCGGTAGGCCGGCGCATCGTCGATTGCCAGATGGGGCAGGCGGTACTCCGGCTGCGCCTGCGCGGGCAGCAGCTGGCGCAAACTCTGCACCGCATGGAACAGCCCGGCGTCGGTGCGTGCGCTCAGTTCGATGCCCTCGTCCCCCACCACCAGCCGATAGCCCTCCTCGCCCAGTGCGGCATCGTCCATCCGTTGCAGGCGGATGCGCACGCTCGCCGCATCGTTTGTGGCGACGCCCAGGCCCGCCAGCAATTCGTCCAGCGCGCGCCGCGCATTGGGCGCATCCTCCGGCGCTTCCATCGCCACCGCGCCCGCAATCCGCAACTCGCCGGGACGCGTTTCCATCGACCGCGGCAACGGCACGACATGCGCGGCCGCAGCGGGAGCATCGGCGGCGGCAGCCGACGATTCCGGGCCGCAACCGATGGCCGCAACGGCCACCAGGCAGGTCAGCAGGATTCCTGGCTTGATCGTTGATTTCATTCTCGGTAGGGGTAGCGGATGGAACGATCGGGGAAGAGTGTCACAAAGGACGGGGGCTTGCATTCGGGCCTCCCGCACTACCCGATGGCCTGTCCCGCGGCAATGGCACGCTTGCGTTGCTATGCTGCAACCTTCCCATCGCCAGAGCTGGTCAGCCAGGGAGCCGTCATGACGCATCGCCGCAACATGTGGGTCGCCATCCTGTTGCTCGCCGGCCTGCCTGCCGGACACGCCGCCGCGCAGATGCCGGTGCTGACCGAGGAAGGCGCCCGCCAGGCCGCCGACAACTACCAGCGCTACTGCGCGCTGTGCCACGGCCCGAACCGCGAAGGCCACGTCAACGACCATGCGCCGTCGCTACGCTCCAGATCGCTGATTGAATCCGGGTTCCCGATGGTGCTGGGCGAGGCCATCGCCTACGGCCGCCAGGGCACGGCGATGGGCGGCTACATCGACGAGGTCGGCGGGCCGCTGACGCGGGACCAGCTCATCGACCTGACCCTGTGGCTGCAACGGGAGGCCGGTGCCGAACGGGTGAAACTGGGCTTGGAGGCGGTAGCCGGCGACGTGTCTTCCGGCGCGGCGCTGTATCGGCAGCACTGCGTCGAATGCCACGGCGCCAACGGCGAGGGCGGCACCGGCACCGCGCTGGGCAACCCGGCGATGCTGGCGCTGACCCCGGACAGCTTCCTGCGCCACGCCATCGTCCACGGCCGCCAGGACACGCCGATGCCGGCCTTCGCCGACAAGCTCAGCGCATCCGAAATCGACGACGTCACCGCGTTCCTGCGCAGCCGCGGCACCGGCTGGACCGCCGAGAAGCGCGAGCTGAGGCGGCCGCCACCGCTGGGCCAGTACGTCATCAACCCGGACGGCGAGGCGCCGGACTTCGGCAAACTGGCCGAAGGCCGCTACGTCAGCGCCTCGGTGCTGGACCGCGAACTGCGGGCGAAGCGGCGCATGGTGCTGCTGGACACCCGCGTGACCTCGATGTGGCAGATGGCCCATATCGACGGCGCCGTGCCGATCCCCTACTACGCCAACCGCGAGGAAGCGGTGGCCAGCCTGCCGCGCGACGGCACCTGGATCGTGGCCTATTGCGAATGCCCGCGCGCAGCCGCCGACTCGGTGGTGAAATGGCTGCGCGAGGAAGGCAAGTTCGAGCACACCGCAGTGCTGTGGGAAGGCATCCAGGGTTGGGTGAGCCTGGGCTATCCGGTGACCGCGGGGGATGCGAGCCAGCCGTAGCGGACGGCATCCGCCACGGTGGCCGGCATTCGCCCAAGCTACTTGGGATCCGGTATCTCGCCCGGCTTGTAGGCCGGCAGCCAGCCGGCCGGCACGATCGACAGGAACGCCAGGCCGACCAGCAGCGCACCGGCCACCGCAGTGCCCACGGCGGCGGCAAGGTTGTTGGTGGTACCGCGCAGCGAGCCGACGTCGCCGGCCAGTTCCTTCGGCGAGGCGGTGACCAGCACATTGAACAGCAGCGTGACCAATGCGCCCTGGCCGATGCCGAACACGATCAGGCCGAGCATCACCGGCACCGAATTCCAGTCGTTGCGCACCACGAACGACAGCCACAGCAACCCGGCCGTGCACAGGACGAAGCCCGCCCGGCCGATCTGCCGCGAGGTGAAGCGGGCGTAGTAGCGCACCACCAGCAGCGCGGCGAAGGACACGGTGAGGCTGAATGGCAGCATCGTCACCGAGGTGGCCAGCGGGGTGCGCCCCTGCATGATCTGGATGTACAGCGGCACCGAGAAGTTGAGGCAGGCTTCCAGCGCGACCACCGCGAACATCGCGTAGACCGCCGCGCGCTCCTGCGGCGAATCGATCACCGCCAGCGCCAGCAGCGGGGTTTCCTTACCGGATTGAAGCCGCCATGGGCGAGGGTGGCGCCCATGATCGCCAGGTCCTTGGCGCTCACATCCAGCGAGCACTGCCTGGTGTAGAGATCGACCGCCTCGACCGGATCGCAGTACAGGCGCCCAAAGCCCTGCAGCATCCACGCCAGGCTGCAGTTCCTGAAGCCGGTCGCACCGATCAGGTTGCACACCAGCGCGAACACGAACGGCTTGGACACGCTCATGATGGTGAACTCATGCTCGGCCTGGCCCACCGAAACGATGCCGCCAGTGGCATCGACCACGCAGATGCCGAACAGCGCCGGATCCACGCGCGCCAGCGCCGGATAGACCTAGGAGACCTGTCCTTGCTCCACGTTCGCGAAGCGATCGTGCGCGTCGGCTACCAGGGTTCGGACCTGCTCGACCGGGGGCAAGGCACCCGTCGACACATAGGCGTCGTTCGGACTGATCGGCGGGTCCAAGGGGCCCATGCCGGGCATCCTAGCTCAATCCGGGGGAGAGACAATATCCAAGCGAAGGGCAACCATCACCCCGGCCTGGCTGGCACGATCCTGACACCCTTGGGTCGGATACGCAGGACGGGGTATCGCAGAAAGGCGCAGAATGTGCGCGACCGGATCGATGCATGCCGCATCGCATTCGTAGGCTGACGACAATGGGGTCAGGGAAAATGCTGGCTAGCTTGCCCATGGCGGTGGCGATCGCGCTGTCGCCTTTCGCGATCATTCCCGCCATCGTGCTCCTGCTGACGCCACGCCCGCGTCCGACGGCTGGCGCCTTCCTGGTCGGCTGGGTGCTGGGCGTGGCTTTGGTCGTGATCCTGGCCGTGACCGTCCTGGATCTTCGCGATGCCTATGCCGCCACGCCACGCTGGGCCGCATGGGCGCGCCTGTTGCTGGGCGCCACCTTGCTCGTGCTGGCCATCGTGCGATGGGGTCGCCGCGGCGGCCCGGCGCCCGCCTGGCTGCAGAGCGTGCAGACGGCGACGCCATGGCACGCCCTTGGGTTGGGCCTGACCTTGTCCGTCGCCAATCCCAAAGTGATGTTGCTGGCGGTAGCCGGAGGTGGCGCCATCGCTTCAGCCATCCCGGCGCATATGCAGCAGGCGCTGGCCGTACTCGCCTTCACCGGGGTGTCTTCGCTCGGCGTGGCATTGCCATGGTTCGCCTTCCTGGCCGCGGAGGAGCAGGCGATGCCGTTGCTGGTGCGGCTGCGTACCTGGCTTGAGGCGAACGCCGACGCAGTGCTGGCGATCGTGCTGGGCGTCCTGGGCACACTGCTCGTGGTCGAGGGAATCCGTTTGCTCTAGCCGTCCTCAGAACTCGTAGCCGACCGAAGTGGTCAGCGACCAGTCGATCCGCCGGCTGTCGCCTCCCGGCGGCTTGTTGTCCTGGCTGCGCCGGTAGGCCAACTCGTAGTAGATGCCGTCTATCAGCTCGACACGCGCCTCCAGCGACCATTCGCTGCGCACGCGCCCGGATACGGACAGGCTCGGATACAACGTCATCAGCGCCGACACGTCGATCTCCGGGTAACCCTGTCGATACACGTCGAACCTTCCCTGCAGCATGCCTTCAAGCTGCTCGCGGCTGTGGTCGCCACGGTATCGCTCTCGGGTCACGACCAGGCCGACCAGGCCCGAAAACTCACGCTTCGCGTCGCGCAGCCAGTAGTGTCCGACGCCACCGCCCGCCTGGCGGCGCAGGCGCAGGTCCAATTGGTCGTTCGTGGATACGCGCACAGCGGCCGCCCAGAACCCACTTTCTCTGGAGAACGAGCGATACGTAAATTGAGCGTCCTGCCGCTGCACGTCCGGATTGTTCGCCGATTGTGTGCGCGCGCCCGAATAGCTGGCCTCCACGCTGCGTCTCTGGTCCCGGTAATCGACCTCGGCCGAAAGGGCGACCTGGCGATCCTCGTTGGCCGACGCCGCGCTCAGGCCCAGGCTGACGTTGCCATCGAGGCGGTATTCCCACGGGTCATCCGACAGTGGCGATATCCGCACCACGCGGGCCATTGCCAACTGCGAATCCACCCCGCCGCGGGAAGGCGCGATCTGCAGGCTTCCATCCTCGCCAGTGCCCACGACCTGCCCCAGGTAACGCTTGTGGGCGCTGTCCTCGATCTCCAGCAGTTGCTGTGTCTCGATCCGCCCGATCTTCGCCCACTCGATTTCCACGGTACCCAGCGCATCGGTCTTGAGCGTCAGCAGGCCGCGCTCCAATCCCTTGATTTCGCCGGTGATGCGGTCGCCATTGGCCAGCACCACCACGTCCGTCCCGGGTGCCGCCGCCACGCTGCCGGTCAGGCACATGCCCAACATTCCCATGGCCACTCCAGCGATCCGGCGCCTGCGTGCAGGATTCGGTGCATCTGGTGCTGGGCGATGAGTGATCATGTCCGCTTCGTCGTGGCGAAACCCCCGTTGGGGCGAAAGACTAGAACGCGAATTCCAATCCGATGCCGGGCCCATGCATGTCGACGTCGAAGGCGAAACCATTCGAGGTCGAATAGTCGGCCTTGAGCCAGCGATAGCCCACGGACAACGCCGTGCGATCGCCGAAACGGTAGCCGGTCAGCAGCGTCACGTCCATCGACAGGTCCGACCCACCCGCGCCTCCCAGCAGCCAACCGCCGACGTAGGCGCCATTGGTGAAGTTGCGGCGTCCCTTGATGCCCACCTGCACGTCGACCCAGTTGCGCGACTGTGATCGGTCGTAGACCTGTGGGACCGGCGGCGGCGGAGGCACGGGGATCGCGTAGGCCAGGTCCGTGGTGGTCGACCAGTAGCGGACCCCCGCCACCGCGTCCAGTTGGCCGCGCTCCTCCCGGATCATGCGGTACTGGTAGGCAGCCAACACCGACGTCGTATTGCCGCCGAGGTCGACCGGCAGTCCGAAGCCGGTGGTGGGGATGGGCACCTCGACGGTACCCGACAGGCGCAGGGTGACCAGCTCGGCCAGCATGCCGTGCCGGCCGCGCTGCGCCTCGAACACCATCATCGCGGCGAAATCCAGATGGTTCCAGATGTCGCCGAAACCAGCGCTGGGATGCAAGGTGATCGGCAGGCCGGCGTGGGCCAGCCTGCCGTCGATGCCGGCTCCCCAGATGTAGGGAACGAGGCGGTACTGCCATCGGTCGTCCGCGATATCCGGCGCCGCCGAGGCAGGCGCGATGCCTGCCATGGCGAGCAGCAGGAAGAGGATGCCACACCTCATTGGAACCTCCTGATATACAACGATGCTTACTTCAGTTCCAGGTCACTAGCGTGCAGATACGTCACTCTTCGTGTAGTGACCCCAATGTGCGGCGCGGCATGATCAGGTCGCGATGGCTATGATCGTGACAATGCCGAGCGTCAGCAGCAGCAGGGCGGTAATGACTGTCATCGATGGCGGGAATTGATCGTCGGCATGGAGTAATCCCGCGGCGACCATGGCTTTGCGCTCCCTGCGCATCTGGAGCATGAACCGGAGGTGGTAGATGATGCCCATGGCGAGCACGGCGATGGCGATCACGATGAGCGCGCCGCCGAAGGAACGTTCCGTCCCGTCTGAGGCCAACAGCCCCCTTTCTTTCAGCGACTCCGCAAGCTGGTGAATGGTGAAACCGAATGACATCAGCGAGATCGATGTCCTGATCACCGCCATCAGCGTCCGGTCCGCAGCGAGTCGGGTGCGCTGGAACGACATGCTGGTCCGACGCGAGGAAAGATCGGTCGAGAGGTCTTCGGATATCAGTTGCATCTGCATCTCCGCTTGTTGGCAAGGTTGGTCCACAGTTCACGGTCGTGCTACTCACGGGAAGGGCGAGGGACGGCGGCACCCCGTCGGCGGGCGGCAGAAGCTGCCGCGCCGTCATCTTTCGTCCCCGGATAGTCTTGTAATCAGGCCGTCGCCGGGCGGATGACGCAGCGGAATCCCAGATGGCTCATGGCGCTGTCCAGCATCTGCGCGTGGCGGGCGGCCGGGCGATAGCGGCGGCAATAGTCTGGCGTGCACAGGTGCGATCCGCCCTTCAGCACTTTGCGGGGAATGCGGATGTCGGGCATCGTCGGGTCGTAGCTGCCTTCGATGGCCGCGCCGCGCGGGTTGGCGGGCACGCAGCAGCTCTTGCCGGCGGGCGGCCCTTCGTGGCGGGTGGAATACCAGTCGTCGGTCCACTCCCACACATTGCCGATCATGTCTTTCAGGCCGAACGCATTGGCCGGGAAGCTGCCCACCGGCGACGTGCGGGCAAAGCCGTCCTCCAGGCTGTTGAAGTGGGGGAAGCTGCCTTGGAAGGTGTTCGCCATGTGCACGCCGCCGGGCGCCAGCTCATCGCCCCAGGCAAATTCGTGGCCGGAATTGCCGCCCCAGCCGGCAAACTCCCACTCGGCCTCTGTCGGCAGGGATTTCCCTGCCCATTGGGCATAGGCGACGGCATCGTAGTGGGAAATGTGGACGACCGGGTGATCCAGCAGGCCTTCTAGATCGCTTTCGGGCCCCAGCGGATGCTTCCAGCTGGCGGCCGGAACCCAGGCCCACCACTGGCTCCAGTCGCCCAGGTGCACGGGCGCGGCGGGCGGCGTGAACACCAGGCTTGCGGCCACCAGCATTGCCGGGTCGGCGCCCGGATAGTCCTCGGCCCGGGGCGGCACTTCGGCGACCGTCTGGTAGCCGGTGGCCGCCACAAAGGCCTGGAACTGCCGGTTTGTAACGGGCGCCTCGTCCATCCAGAAGCCCGAAACCTCCACCTCATGGGCGGGGGCTTCCTCCGGGTAGTGCGCGTCGGACCCCATGCGGAAGCGACCGCCGGGGATCCAGGCCATGCCCTGCGTGTTTGCAGCCGGTGCGTTCACTCGTCTCTTTCCCCGCGACCTGTCAGCCGTTCACTCATTAGCAAGAGCTTGGTTGATCCACAATGCAGATCGTGCCGCATTGGCGGCTCGGTCGAGCGGAGGAGCCGCACCGACAGTGCGGATTCCCCGGCGCCGGCGCAGAGTTTCAGAGGGCAGTTCGCCAAACTGTTCGCGGTAGCGCGCTGCCAGCCGCCCAAGCTCGGTGATGCCCCAGCGCATCGACACCACGGTTACGGTGCGTTCCTCCTCCTCCTCGCTGTGGACAAGCTCGCGGCGGATGCGGTTCAGGCGCAGATTCAGGATGAATTGCTGCGGCGTTTCGCCCATCACTTCCAGAAAGGCGCGGTGCAGCGTGCGCTTGGAGACGCAGGACGCCTTGCACAGTTCATCGAGCGAAATGGGGTGGCTTATGTGGGCGTCGATATAGTCGCGCGCGCATCCCACGATCCGGGCATAGCTGCGGCTGGTCTGCGCTTCATGGATTTCGCAATGTCGTGAAAACTGCGCGATGACCGAGGACAGCACCAGCTGCTCCATGCTGTAGCCAGGTGGCAGGGCCAGCTTCTGGCCCAGGTGCATCCGGGCAATGCCATGCCGGATTTGCGCCATGTGCATGGCGTCTGCCGCGCCATCCAGCACGACGTTCGAATCCAGTAACCGAGGCGGCGGGCAGAGGTCGTACCGGGCGAGTTCCGCCTCCAGCATGTCGCGGGAAATGTCGATCGTCAGGTAGCCGGGGTTCGCCCGGAATACGGCGTCGACGCTCTGCCGCGGCTGTACCAGCGCGAGCCCGCCATTCCCGATATCGGTTCGCCATATGCTGCTGGCCCCACCAATATCGACCGCCAGTGACAGCACGATGTTCGAGATCGAGACGACCCCCTCTATCTTATATCCGCCGACCGTCTGGGTGCTGGTTATTCGCACCTTTTTCCCGCCGAAGGCCAGCACCGAGCCATGCAACGGCTGCGCCGAAAGCGCTGCGCTTTCCCAGTCCATCGAAGGACGGCTGCGGCGAATGAGGCCCTGCAGTTCATCAACCGAAGCAAAGTGCATCGGTTTGCCAGCCACCGGCAAGACAGTGGGCGGCGTGGCGGGCGTCGCAGCCGATTCACCGATATTCATTCGCCACCTCTGCTCTGGCGGTTGGAACGACCCCCCAACAGAATCCCCCGAAATTGGCAGGCTACTATGCAAATCGTGCCATTTATGCAGCGAGATGGAAGCCCCGGTTGCGGGGCGATTGGCAGGCAAGTAATCATGCGGGCATGGACATATTGCAGCTGTTCGAGGAAAACTTCCGTTTCTTCGCGTCGTTCGTGGCGCTGCTGATCGAAGGCTCGGTCGTGATGATCGCGACGATCGGCACCGTGCAGGCGCTGATCCGGGTGCCGGGGATATTTTCCGCACCGGAGCCACTGGTGGCCGCGAAGGCGCTGTGGCTGAGCTTCGCCGTCTGGATCCTGCTGGCGCTGGAGTTTGCCCTGGCGGCCGACATCATCCGCTCGGCCGTTTCCCCCACCTGGGACGAGATCGGCAAGCTGGCGGCCATTGCCGGCATCCGGACCGTGCTGAATTGGTTCCTCACCAAGGATCTTGAAGACTTCAGGCCGAAGAGCGAAGCGCGGGAACGGCACGAGGCCCGAAAGGCCGCCGAGCCCGAGTAGGTTCGGCGGCCAGTTGCTTCAAGCCGGTGGCGCCGTCTGCTTCTGAACCAGCCGGACGAACGGCATCCCGATCACGGCGCTCACCAGGAAATAGACGAGCACCGCTCCGATCACCGGCATCGCCGCGCCGGCGAACAGCGCGGTTGCAAGCCCGATGGCAACACCGGGGTGCCGCGCGGATGTCGCCAGCGCCAGCGCACCACGATTGCCACGGTCCGGCCCGCCCAGCAGGTAGCCCACGACGAGCCCGAACACGGCGACCAGCACCATGATGGCAAGCGTGCCGCCGCCAAGGGTGGCGCCCATCGCCGGACCCAGCTTCCACAACAGGACGGGGGCGCCGGCCAGAAGGGCCACCAGCGCCACCCGGCTCACCGGCTTTTCCAGTTTGCGCGCAAGATCCGGCAGCAGGCGGTTGACGACGATGCCAAGGACCAACGGCGCAACCACGGTCATCAGCAAGGTGACGAGCATGGCCACCGGGCGAAAGGGAAAGGCGCGCCCGGCAATTCGCTCGAACACGAGTATCCACAAGGGCGCGATGGCCAGCGACAGAAAGGTCGCGGTCACCTGGATACCCAGCGCATAATCGAGGCCGGCGCCAGCCTTCCGTTCCTTGATGGGAAGGATCGGCGGCATTGGGGAAATGCTGAGCGCCAGCAGCGCTGCAAGCACGGCCGGCCGGATGGGGACGGCCAACGCCAGCCCCAGCACGAACAGCGGCATCGCCACGAACATCGCCAGCAGGGCGCGCGTGGCGGGGCGCGGGTCTTTCAGGAAACCCGTGATGGTGCCCGGCACGACTTCAAGTCCGATGGAAAACACCAGAAGCGCGATCGACAACACGATCGCCCCTTGCAGAAGAACAGCAGGATCCATGCCCGATCTCCCCTTCGCCACTCAAAACGACGTGGCCGGGCGGGTGCTACCCGCCCGGCCACGCTATTGGCGATTCATGCCGGACTTCGCCATCAGTCGCCGCCAGACGCCCCCCGGCTCATCTTCTCGAGCACGCCCTTGAGAACGAAGGAGGCCGCGGACTGCCTGGGCGGGAACTCCTTGAACGTCTCCAGGAACTCCCCGACCACCACCTGGGCGGGCACCATCAGATAGATGTGGTCGAAGATCCAGTCCCAGTAGCTGTTCGAGGTAATGTCCGCGTGCTCATAAGGGTCGGTGCGCAGATTGAAGATCTTCGGCACGCGCAGCGTTGTCAGCGGCTCGGACCAGATCATGCAGGTGCCCTGGCAGCGCTGCTCCATGAACACGAACTTCCAGTTGTCGTAGCGCAGGCAGGCGATGTCTCCATCATCCGTCCAGTAGACGAAGCCGGCGCGGGCGCTGGGCGCCTTGCCGGTAATGTGCTCCAACTGGTTCATGCCGTCGATGTGGACCTTGTAGCTATGCCCGTCGACGGTGTGGCCCTTCAGGAACTTGCCCTTGATGTCGGGCTCGCCTGCGACGGCCGCCAAGGTCGGCAGCCAGTCCAGATGGGCGACGATGCCGTTGGAAATCGACCCCGGCTCGATGTGGCCCGGCCAGCGCACCAGGCAGGGCACGCGATAGGCACCTTCCCAGTTGGTGTTCTTTTCCGCGCGGAACGGCGTGGTGCCGGCATCCGGCCAGCTGTTGCAGTGGGGGCCGTTGTCAGTCGAGTACATCACGAAGGTGTTGTCGGTGATGCCCAGCTCGTCGAGCAGGTCCAGGAGCACGCCAATGGCCTTGTCGTGATCGATCATCACGTCGTGGTATTCCGACTGCCAGCGGCCCGACTGGCCGAGGCTCTCGGGCTTGACGCGGGTGCGGAAGTGCATGTGCGTGGTGTTGAACCACACGAAGAACGGCGTGCCGGCCGCGTTGGCCCGCTTGATGAAATCGATGGTCTTTTCCAGCACCTCATCGTCGATCGTCTCCATCCGCTTTTTCGTCAGCGGGCCGGTATCGACGATCGTCTGCCCGCCCTTGCCGTCGGCATGGCAGTGCAGCACGCCGCGCGGGCCAAATCTCTCGCGGAAATTCGGGAAATCCTTGGCCGGCGGATAGTCGCGCAGCTCGGGCTCATCCTCGGCGTTCAGGTGATAGAGGTTGCCGAAGAATTCATCGAAGCCATGCATCGTCGGCAGGAACTCGTCCTTGTCGCCCAGGTGGTTCTTGCCGAACTGGCCGGTGGCATAGCCCTGGCCCTTCATCACGCGGGCGATCGTCGGGTCTTCACCGCGCAGGCCGATATCCGCCCCCGGCAGCCCCACCTTGGTAAGGCCGGTCCGGAAGCCGCACTGGCCGGTGATGAACGAAGCGCGACCCGCGGTGCAGCTCTGCTCCGCGTAATAGTCGGTGAACAGCAAGCCTTCTTCGGCGATGCGGTCGATGTTCGGCGTACGATAACCCATCATGCCCTTGGTGAAGATCGACAGGTTCGATTGACCGATATCGTCTCCCCACATGACCAGAATATTTGGTTGGCCCTTTGCCATGTCGCGGATCTCCTAATGTTTGCGCTCAGACGAACGGCAACGCCAACAATTGACCCGCCGTAAGGAGATGCCTTGCCCCCGTGCCAGCGCCGGCAATTTCGCCACACGCGCCAACGCACCGTAAGGCCAGCGAACCCGGTAAACCGGGCGCCTCTTTTCGCATGGCACCTGCCTTGACCAATCTTCAACCTGGCCCGCCTGCGGCTCCTATGCAAATCGTGCCAGATTTGCGTGAATGGGCAGCGAAAACAGGACGCCCTTGCCGTCCAGCCCGGCTGCCGCCAGCCCGGATTTCTCGTGCGCCGTGACAAGGCACGGCGTCCCAGTGGGTGCGAACCCCACCTGGCAACTGTCGCTCCGCCCGGCAGCAATCGGAGCAGCCGCAGAAGGATGGGCGGCTGAAACCTTCGATGCAAGGGTCACAATGCGCTTGCGGTGGTGCGCGAAATGCACCGCCTGCTCAATACGGGTCATTGCGAAGTCGTTGACGCGGACCTGCAGGGCCTCCTTGGAGAGAAAGAAGCAGTACGCGCAATCGACGTTGCAGGTCGACCCGCTCGGCTTGGCGAGCAGATGAAAGCCCGGCGGGGAGTGGTCGGGATATCACGGCCGGACGTGCTTCAGCAGGCAAGATCTGGTTACGAACCCGTCGTCGATCTACTGTGCCTGCCCGGCGGCGTGCGCATCGAGCCAGGCGGTGGCCGCCGCCACGGCCTGATTGAGGCCTTCGCCCAGTTGCCGCGTGGCCACGAAAACGTTCTTCTCGCCAAGAACCTCGAGCATTCCGGTCTTGGCGAGCTGGTCGCGGACGACCGGGTCGACGCCCACCAGCATCAGCTTGCTTTCGTGCTTCTGCAGCGTCTCGCCGTAGCGCTGTAGCACGGTCATGAACGTGCTGCCGACTTCGCTCTTGCCGCGCAGGTTGATCGCAACTACGGCATGCGTGGCGTGGTCCACGCGCGGAAGCAGCTCTTCCATGCTCTTGGCCGCGGCAAAGAAAAGGCTGCCATAGACCTGGAGCAGTGTGAACTGGTGACCCGGCAACTGCGCCGGCGGCGGTTGCTCGATGGGAAAGCCTTGGGGTTGCAGCACCCATTGTGTGATGACGACTTTGTTCGATTGGCGAAACATCTGCAGCACGATGCTGAGCGCCACGCCGAACAGGACTGCGAATTGCAGAGGCACCGCCAAAGTGGCGAGAAAGGTCACGATCATCACGGCTCGCGAGATCCTGCCGGTCTTCCAGGCGATCACGGCCTGTGGAATGCGCAGGCTCTGAAAGCCTGCCACGATCAGCAAGGCGGCGAGCGCGGGCATGGGCACGCGTTCGACCAGCGACGCGGCCAGCAGCACGATCGCCACCACGAACAGCCCGACGAAGATATTGGCCCAGCGCGATTTGCCGCCGGCGCTGATGATCAGCGCGGTGCCGGAGACCGATCCTCCGGCCGCAATTCCGCCGGCCAGGCTGGTGGCGATGTTCGCCGCGCCCTGACCGAGAAAGTCGCGCGACACATCCGGATACCGCCCATCGGGGTTGGGGGTGCCTTGGCTCACGCCTGCGCCCTGGACCAACCCGATGATGGCCACGGAAAAGGCCGGCAACAAGAGCAACGGTACCAGTGACATCTGCGGAATGGAGAACCGCGGCAGCGAACGCGGAATGGATGCGATGTCGCCAACCGTTGGCACTGCGGCGAAGTGGGATGCCGAGGACAACGCAGGAATGTTCAGGACCGCCAGGAGCGCCGTTGCCGCAGCAATCGCGATGAAGAAGGCGAAACGCCGAAGCGACTTCACCCACAGCAATAGCACGATCAGCCCCAGCGTGAATGCGCCGATCGCGCTCACCTGCAAGTTGACCTGATTGATCCGCAGCAGAAGGTCCAGTGCCCGTCCGACCGGATTCGGGAAAGTGCTCCGATAGCCCGTCAGGTCGGCCAACTGGCCCAGGATGATCAGTACCGCCACGCCGTTGAGAAAGCCCGTCATCACCGAGTTGGAGACGAACCGCACCAGGAAGCCCAGCCGGAACAGGCCAGCCAGCAACTGGATCACGCCGACCAGCAGCACCAGCACGACCAGCGCCTCGGCCTTCTGGTCGGCCGGTACCTCCGCCAGGATGACCCCGATGGCCACCGACAGCGCAGCGGTGCTGGACACGTTCATCAGCACCGAGCTGCTGAAAATGGCGCCGATGGGCACAGCAACCATCAGCGTAAAAATACCCAGCACCGGATTGACCGTGGCCAACAGCGCATGGCCCATCGCTTGTGGCACGTTGACCACCGCGAAGGTGAATGCGGCGATCATGTCGGATGACAGCTGACCGCGCCTGTGTGCATCGGGCTTGCTGGGCATGGCGATCGTCATACCAAACTACGAACTATTTAGTGAACGGATCAGTAGAGGGACAGGACGCCAGCCCGGATTTCTCGTGCGCCGTGATAAGGCACGGTGTCGCAGTGGGTGCAAATCCCACCCGGCAACTATCGCTCCAGTCGCTAGCAATCGGAGCAGCCGAGAAGGATGGGTAGCTGGAGCCTTCGGCGCAATGGTCACCTTGGGTGACTTGATGAGTGTGCAGGCCGTTGCGAAGACACTGTAAAGGTTGCCGAACTCCATCCGCAGGTGCTGCGCAAGATCGCGGCGTGACGTTTGCCATCGTCGCCCGACGTCGCCGCCGCCACTTCCAGCGACGAGATATCTAGCTGCCGCACAACAGCCGCATCCGTCGTTCGGCGAGATCGAACTGCGCGTCGGTGGTTGCGTCGAGCAACTGCTGCGTTGCCACGTCACACGCGTCGGCCTCATCCACCGCACTCGACTGCGCGGCCGCTGTCGGCCGTGCATCGCAGTTGGCATCCGCCGCGAGGCGAATGTTGTTGAAGTTGCCGCGCTCGATCGATACGCAATCGCCGACGCGCAGCCCGGCTTTGTCCGTGACGATGCGTACCGTGTTGGTGCCACCGATCAGCACCGTGTACTCGAAGCCGCGCGTCGAGCCCGCCGCACCGCCGACCGCGCCGCCCACCGCCGCGCCACCGATTCCACGCAGCGCGCGATTGCTGCGCGACCGACCCGAACCGGATGTAGCCGCGAGCGTACCGCCGACGAGCGCACCGGCCGTTTGCGCACCCTGGTTCTGAAGGTCGACCCCTCGCACCGCCATGATGCGGCCGAAGCTCGCGGTACTCGCGCTTGCGTGCGCCGTTGCGAGCACGGCCCCGGCAAGCATGATGGATCGAAAGAGAAATCCGCGTACTTTCATGGGTTCAGGTGTAGCAGAGCGTTCAGGCATTGACCGACCTCATGGTGTTGCTTCTTTCAGCCCGTCCAGGCCGCGCACCAGCGTCCGCGCCCAGGCCGTCGTCGCACGCCGCGCCTCGGCCGAGTTCGTCGCGCTGTTGGCCACTTGCATCTGCCCGAAGCTCGTGCCCCCGCGCGTGTCCACCGCGCGGGCGATCAGTCGATGTGAGTAGGCGTCGCGGAACTCCATGAACAGCGTCATGCGCCCGGCGTCCATCACCCAGATGGTGGAGCGTCCGGCGGACCTCGTGTCCGGGGCGGTGATGTACAGGTTGATGATGGCCGGAGCGATGTGCAGCGTGTCGGCCTCCGCCGTGGTCACCACGCGGTATCCGCCGCGCTCCAGCTCCTGGCGCAGCGCGGCATCCATCATCTCGCCCACTTCGCGGCGGATGCGGTCCATGTCGTTCTGGCTGAGCTGGCGCGACAGGCCGCGCTGGCTGCGGTTCGGATTCCAGTTGCGGTCGAAGGACACTTTCGTATCCTCCAGGATCACGGCCTGTAGCGGGCCGAGCTGCGTGCCGGGCAGCACGAACAGCTGGTCCACATTGCGGCTGGGCACGCGCTTGAGGCCATCCCATTCACTGGGTACGTTCACGCCCGTGGATGCGCAACCGACGAGCAACAGCAGCGCGCCGGCAAGACCGGCGATCGAGAGAATCTTCCAGCAGGCCTTCATGTCGTTCGTTCTTTTGCTTCTACGGGTTTCCGCATGTGGCACCAGGTCAGGTCCGGTACGGACACATGATCGGGAAATCTGGTTTGCCCTTTGCCATGTCACGGATCTCCCAGTTTGTGCTCAGACGAACGGCAACGCCAACAACTGACCCGCCGCAGGAGATGCCTTGCCCCATGCCAGCGCCGGTAATTTCGCCACACGCGCCAACGCAGCGTAAGAACAGCGAACCCGGTAAACCGGTCGCCTCTTTTCGCATGGCATCTGCCGTGGCCAATCTTCAACCTGGCCCGCCTGCGGCTCCTATGCAAATCGTGCCAGATTTGCGTGGATGGGCAGCGAAAACAGGACGCCCTTGCCGCCCGGCCCGGCTTCGGTGCTACGTTGTGATGCCCCGAACGACGACTCCGGCCATGCATGCAATCCGATCGCTCATCATCTTCGCCTTCACGCTCGTCCTCGCTGCCTGCTCGTCCGGACCCAATACCCGTAGCGACCTGCGGCCCGGCGCGAACCTCGCGAGCTTCAGCACCTACGGCTACTTCTCGCCGCTCAGCACCGATGCAGCGGGCTATTCGACCATCACGACGGCGCACATCAAGAACGCGGTGGACCGCGAGATGCAGCGACATGGATTCAGGTACTCGGAAACGAACCCCGATCTCCTCGTGAACTTCATGGTCACCACGCGCCAGACAATCCAGAGTTCGCCGTCCTCCGCCTCGATATCCTACGGCGGATGGGGTCGGCGCGGTACGCACATGGGCATGAGCGCCAGCACACCGAATGTCCGCACGGTCGACGAAGGTACGCTCACGATCGATCTCGTCGAGCGTGACTCGAACCTGCTCGTCTGGCGGGGCGCCGCGTATGGCCGCATTCCGAGCAATGCGTCCTCGAACCCGGGCGGGGTGATCGACAGCACGGTGAGCTCGATCTTTGCCCAACTGCCGCGATGACGATGCGCTGAGGCAGCGCCCTTCCCCGGCAGACGTCCGAGAAGGGCACGATTTGGCCGAGAAGGGCCTTTATGCTTCCTATCCACGGGAGTTGACGCACATGTACCAGCCGGTAGAGCATGCCCGGTCGACTGTCGGGAAATGCAATCAGAGGCTCGTCATGAAAAACGCCGGATTCCTCCTGCCGCTCGCACTAGTCATGGCCGGCTGCGCCACGAACTCCGGGCCCAATCTGACGACCGAGGAACGCCTCGCGCTCTACCGCGCGAACTCCACGCCCGTCGGGACCTTCCGCATCGACAGCCGTACAGGCCGCCCCATGCAATGGAACTCGCTCGGCGACCAGGCCCTGACCCTGCGCGGCCAGAGCAACCAGCCTTATCTGCTCGAGCTGCACACCCGCTGCTCGGGCCTGACCACCGCCTCCTCCATCGCCGTCTCGCACTCCTTCGGCACCGTCATGCCGCGCATGGACTCGGTGCAGCCGCTGGCGGCTGGCGGGCGCCCCTCGACGTTCTCCTCCTGCAACATCGCCACCGCCCGCCGCATCAATCAGGGCGCGGTGAACGAGGCGCGGCGCGACCTCAAGGAGGCGCAGCGTGAAGCCACGCCGGTCGAGCGCGACCCGAACGCCAAGGCGGACGACGCACCGAACTGATAGGGCAAGCGGATCGTCCGGACTGCCCACGGACTTCATACAAAACGCTGAGCAACGATGCCGGGCTCTAAGCCGTGCTTGCGCACGCCTGAGTGTCGCCAAACGGAACTCTCCGGATCAGTTTCCGCGGCAGAACTTCAGGGGCTTGAACTCCGAGAGTCCCTGACCAGTATTGCCGTTGAGGGCACATCATGCCTCGATTCGCAGCCTCACCCGCACTTGCTATATCCGCAATTCAGGCAACCGGTTGATCCACTTGTCCGTCGCGGGATCTGGCGTCGGTGACGGCGCGGCCTCGGCAACCGGTGTGGCGTTGGTGTCCGTAGTGGCTAATTCGTGTTTCATAGGTAGAGCCTGTGATCGAGGCCTAACGTCAGAATTAAGCTGCCTTGCGAAGCAAGGTCGACTTGAATGAATTGCTAGGCCGCACTCTCGGGAGTCCTTTGCTTAAGCGCAGCCTCTAAACGGAGAAGCACAAACTGTGAAAGCGTGAGGGAAAGTTGCCTCAATAGGCGGGCCTGATCCGATTCCGCCATGTACGGATGTGCTCCTGTCTCACTCAGCAAGCCATAGAGCTTATCTATGGATTCCCGTTCTTTCCTCTCAAAAAGGCCTTGCCGCTCTAGATATTGACGCACATCCATGGGCCTAGATAGCGAAGCTTCATTGAGCGACTCTCCTCTTTTGGCACCAAGCGATCTTGCACCCTCTTGCAGCGTAAGCTCAAAGAATTTTCTGACATTAGATATGCAGTCAGACCATCTGCCGGCGACAAAATGCTCTTCACCAAGACGTAGAAATTCAAAGGCATCCGCAGCACGAGCCAGGCCGGCGCGAGAGAAAAGTGAGTTAAGAACCCCGGTTTCTTCTTCGACGTTAAGAACATCAGACTGTTGTTGCATCAACTCGCCATCTCGATACAAATAACCATCAAGTTCTAGTCTGCGCAGAAGCTTCTCTGCAGATGGCTGATAGTGCTTTCCGTAAAACGGATCATTTTTTACTATTTCATACCAGCGAAGATAGTCCCTCGATAGATCATTCAGCAGTCTTTGGCCAAGTTTCTGCCTTTGCTGCCAAGTCCAATCTTTGGTTGCAGCAGCCAAAGACTCTCCAGTATGGATCCTCAGCCAGAAGTCTTTGAAGGTTCTGATGTAGTTTGGGGCTCGGGCTAAATTACAGAACCATGCTTCGTACTCGTTCTCATACAAGAAATCATAGATCTCGTGACTATGCACTTTTTCAATGAACCCACCATGCCTCGCAGAAGATTTATGGGTGAATCGCTGGGTATAGGCATCAGCGATTGCAAGGGATGATTGGCGACTAATCATGGCGATCCGTTGTTTTGTGCGACCTAACGCCTGAGTTAAGCCACCTTGCGAAGCAAGGTCGGCTTGAATTAATTGTTAGTCCGCGCCAAGTGAGCTTATTTTGCGATCTATTCTGTCTGCGTCAACAACAGCACGGACATCTTTCCCAAAGAACCAAATAAAAAAGAAGTAAACAAGTAAGAATGCGCCGGAAGCCAGAAGCGAAGAGATGCTTGGCTTAAGAGCGAGTCCATACAAGATAATAAATGTTAAAATTCCCATGGCGATAATGAAGGCGCTTCCCAGGGCCTTTATCAGTACCCCGCCTTTCCCGGTTTTAGAGGTGAGGCGACCGTCCTGATCAAAATGGAAATAGATAGAGGCGGCTCTCATCTCCCGGACGGAAAAGTGTCCGGTTTCGTAAAGCTCAATCATCGCTGTCGCTAGCTTGGGTGATGCATACCGAGCAAAGATTTTTTGAAAAGACTCTTCTACGCGCAATGAATCAATAAGTTGCGATAGCGGTTCATTTGACGAGGCCTCAGTCTTCAAAAAGGACAAGTACGCTGCTCTGCGCTTCTTCAGGATATCGTCGTTGAAGAGAACCAACTGCTTTACAGTTTTGTACAACACGCCAACAACAGCGGTTATTGCAAGAGCCATTGCTTGCCAAGAAGAGAGCATTTCTAACATTGGGGGGAAATTTCCTGTTCGGGCTAACGCTTGAGTTAAGCCGCGCCGCGAAGCAACGTCGGCTTGAATGAATTGTTAGAGCGCATGCTTTTGCACCTCAAGACTGTCCGGATCTAATAGTAAAAATTGCGAGCTTTCATAGCTAAGCAAAGGGCGACCAAGAAGCGAAATGCCCCCGCTAACCTTGTCAGGCCAATATATGGCGTGAGGAATTGCGTTGGAGTGTCGATAAATTTTCACCAGCTGCGGGGCGCCACCAATTGAATGGTGCCTTTCTTCTCTCAACAGGTCACGCAACGCCTCAAACGGCTCCATATCAAAACTCCCCTTGGCAATCTTCCCCGACTCTCGTAACTTTTGCAGGAGGATCTCCTTAAATTCATCAAAGTAGTCGCCAATGAAAGATAGGTACTTTGTGTGGCTAGCACCAGCCCAGCCGCGTATTGGCCGGTGCGTAAAGCGCGCTATGTGCGGATCAAAATGTAACACCCAACTCACGAAGCTAGATTTTCTCCATGACCATCCGGAGAATAAGAACTGAACCGGTGGATCTTCCTTTTCTGGTAGCTCTGTAAGCTGCGTAATCATGCTGTTGAGTACGCGCAGCAAGTGTCCCTTGAGCTCAAGCAGATCCATTGCCCTACTCTGAACGCGCGGATGCTGCTTCATCACCGCCATGGCTTGTAGCAAGATTGGATATGCATACAGCGTTGATCCCGCGAATGCTAGGGCGCAATCCCCCCGAGAGAGAGGGATAAGCTTTGGAGCGCAATCCCACTTGCCGTATCCAGTTAGTCGGCTATCTGTACAAATAACAAGCTCTTGAGTTCGCCCGACAGTTCTTATCCATGAGACTGCGATCGTCATATGCGCTCTAACGCCTGAATTAAGCCGCGCCGCGAAGCGGCGTCGGCTTGAATGACTTGTTAGGGCGCAGCTGCTTAGGCCTTAGCCGTGTAGTTGCCACCTGTGCGCTCCCCGTACGGATTGAGAAATGCTGTTCGTCTTTCAAGCATGTAGAAGAAGTTCGACATGTCGCTACGCTCTTCATGCGCCCATGCCGCGTTCTCAGCTGCGAAGACCTGGGAGATGACGCCTGGATATTTTTGATGCAATAGACGGATCTTGCCGATCTTGCGATCTTTCTTTGACAGACTTCGATAGCGCGGCGCATTCATGATTTTGGTCAGTTCTTTTGCAAGGTGAGGCCGCTGATCTCTCAGCCCCTCAAGCAAGAAGTTGCAGGCCTTATCAAACTCTTCGTCCGTCATGCGCTCCCCCTGCGCTCTAACGCCTGAATTAAGCCGCCTTGCGAAGCAAGGCCGGCTTGAATGAATTGTTAGGCTGCTCTGCCATGACGGTTGACTCCTAGTGTGTACAGGTAGCTGAGTGGCCAGATGAAGATTACAGCTAGGAACCAGACCCAGCTACCGGCAAGATGGGCGCGCCTGGCCGCAATGAACATTGTGGCAAATGTCGCGATGATCGCGGCATAAAGCAAGATGGTGCCGAATACCCCAAGGGTTTCGATCAGGCTGCCAGCTTTGCTAGAACCTACAACAGCCCAGCCATACGCAAAGAAGGTCACAACAATGACCAAGCCAATCTTCGGGATCAGATTGCGATGATCTGACATGAGCAGCCTAACTTTAAGTAGCCCCGTATCCGGGAATATGCAGTCGATGTTCAGACTCTTTGACAAGCCAAGTCAAGACCGAACCTCCACTGCATCAACAACTTGTCAGCCCTAGAGGCCTCAGCCACCCATCTTTCTGTGTCTCGGAAATCTTCCTTCTCGTGGTGCTATCGCTTATCCACCCGTGTATGGGGGTGATATCCAGTATTTCGACACCAGCAAACAAAAGGCCCCGGTGGAAACCGAGGCCTCTCGAAGTCGCGCGGTGGCCCACGGCCTCAACCGCACTTGCTGTACCCGCAATTCAGGCAAGTCGCGCACCCATCCATCAACACCAGTGCCTTCGTGCTGCACTTGTGGCACATCGTGGCGGTGGGCGGGAAGCTGGTGCCGTCGCCGGTCACGGCGATGTCTTCGCGGGCGCCCGCATCCGGCGCGGCGCTCACGTCACTGTTTTTTTTTGAGCGCTCTTCGAACTGCTTGCGCTTCTCGGCGATCAACGCGCGCTGGTGGGCGCTCATCTCCGGGTCGTGGATCAGGCCGATGGACTTCATGTGCTCCTCGACCACCGCGCCGATCTCGGCCACCAGCGAGGGCATGTACACGCCGCCGGCCTTGAAGTAGCCGCCGCGCGGGTCGAACACGGCCTTCATCTCCTCCACCAGGAAGGTCACATCGCCGCCCTTGCGGAACACCGCGGACATGATCCGGGTCATGCCGACGATCCACTGGAAGTGGTCCATCGACTTGGAATTGATGA
>JAFLEA010000024.1 GCA_017302035.1 Lysobacterales bacterium | reverse complement strand
CAGCACCCCGGCCTCGCCGCCACGCGGCAGGCCGCGCCAGTAGCCTTCCAGCGCATCGGGCGCGGCGTGCCCGCGGCGCGGCACCAGCAGCGCCTCGAACTCCGCCGACACCCGGCCGCGCCACCGCGCCAGTGCATCGCGCAGTGGCGGCCAGTCCGGGTAACCCAGGCCCAGCGCCAGGCGCAGGCGATCCTCTTCGTCCTCGGGCATGGCATGGGTCTGGGCGTCGCGCAGCATCTGCACCCGGTTCTCCAGCCGGCGCAGGAAACGGTAGGCGTCGGCCAACGCCTGGCCGTGCCCGGGATCGATCTGTCCGGCCTCGACCAGTGCCCGCAATGCCGGCAGCAGACCGCGCCCGCGCAGCGCCGGCTCGCGGCCGCCGCGGATCAGCTGCAGCGACTGCACCAGGAATTCGATCTCGCGGATGCCGCCGGGGCCGCGCTTGAGGTCCTCGGCCATGTCGCGGCGCTGCATCTCGGCCACGATCGCCGCCTTCATCGAGCGCAACCCGTCCAGCGCGGTGTAGTCCAGATAGCGCCGGTAGACGAACGGGCGCAGGGTCTCCAGCCAGGCCTCGCCGGCACGGATGTCGCCGGCGACCGCGCGTGCCTTGAGCCAGGCGTAGCGCTCCCAGTCGCGGCCCTCGCGCTGGAAATAGCCGTCCATCGCCGCGAACGACCACGCCACCCGCCCGGCACTGCCGAACGGTCGCAGGCGCAGGTCCACGCGATGGCAGAAGCCGTCGGCGGTGGTTTCGTCCAGCAGCTTCGCCAGACGCTGGCCCAGGCGCGCGAAGTAGTCCTCCGCCTCCAGCGCGCGGCGCCCGTCGGACTCGCCGGCGCGCGGATACGCATAGACCAGGTCGATGTCGGAGGAGAAGTTCAGTTCGCCGCCGCCCAGCTTGCCCAGCCCGAACACGACCAGGCGCTGTGCCGCACCGGCCTCATCGCGGACCGTGCCGTGGCGTTCGGCGAACTCGGCCTCCACCGCCGCCAGGGCGATGCGCAGGCAATCCTCGGCCAGCCGGGTACTGCCGGCCAGCGTGTCCTCCACCGTGTCCAGACCGAGCACGTCGCGCCAGACCAGCCGGGTGGAGGCGGCGGCACGGTACAGCCGAAGCCGGGTCGGCCAGGAATCCGGCAATCCGGGATCGAGTACGGGTGCGGACAGTGGCACCGGATCCGCCGCGGCCAAGTGCTCGAGCAACGCCGGCTGCCGGCGCAAGGTCTCCACCGCGAAATCGCTGGCCAGCGCCACCTGGCGCACCCGCTCGCCCAGCCCGGGGTCCTCCAGCAGTGCGGCATGCCGCGGCGACGCCGCCCGCAGCATGGCCAGCGCGCGGTCGCCGCTGCGCCGGCGCAGCGCGGCCGGAGGGGCGGATGCAACGTCGGGTGAGGGAGCCATCGGCGCGATTGTGGCATGCGCCCAAGCACCGGCCCCGCCTGGGCGATGATGGGCGCAGCGCGGGCGTCGCTGTCCGCTTCGCTGCAGAGCGGACGGTCAGTCCGCCGCTGCGGAAGAAGGCCTGAAAAACAGCGCCGGGGTGCTCCGCTCTACGGGCATGAAAAAGCCCGCTTGCAGCGAACTGCCAGCGGGCCTGCTCCCTCCCCCACGTCGGGATGCGGGTGCATCGTGAAGGAAGCGTCATGGCCTTTGCACGCTGCACTGCAAAAAAGCACTGCGAGGTGCAGTAATGGCGGTTTCCCGCAGGAAAACCCTGAATCGGGGAAACGCCGGGATGAAAGCGTTATCAGCCGCCGGCCTCAGGGCAGCAGCGGCGGATGCGACTCGAACCACTCACGGGCGCGGATGAAGCGCATGTCGCGCTGCCCGTCGCGCAGGTCCACGCCGATCGATAGCGGCCCCGACTGCGCCAGCAGCTGACCGGTGTGCTGCTTGCCGGCCAGGCGCAAGCGCGCCTGCAGCCGGTAGCGATCGTTGTTCGCGTCCACGCCGTCCAGGATCAGCACCTCGCCCTTCCACTGCACCCGTCCCTGCGCATTCACCGGGCCCGAGTCCACCAGCCGCCCCATCCATGCCGGCATGCTGCGGTTGCCGCCGAACAGGTCGACCAGGAACCCGGCATCGCTGGCCTGCGCCTTGACCGTCCCGTTGACCGAACTCGGCTCGGACAGATCGATGCGCGCGCTGGGCAGGTCCGCCCGCATCGACCAACCCTGGCGCGAGCGGCCGTCGGCATCGCGGAAGCCCACGTTGCGCAGGCGCACCTGGCTGCCGTCCAGCACGAACTCGCGCTGCTGCAGATCGGCCCGGCGCAGGCGCGCGTCGATCGCCACGTCGCCCTGCAGCTGTCGACCGCCCATCGACATGCGTGCGCCACGGCCCTGCACCGAGACCGTGCCGCGGCCGATGTTGCCGCCTTCGTCCAGGCGCAGGTCGGCGCTGGCCAGGCCGCTGCCGCCCTCGATCCGCGCCTGCGAGGACAGGAAGCGGTTGTACACGCGCAGGTCCGGCACCTGTGCATCGGCGAAGCGCAGGTGCGCACTGGTGCCGGCCAGGCCTTCGCCGCGCTCGGGCAGGCCGTGCACGGTCACGTCCAGCAGCAGGTTGTCGCCCTGCGCGTAGGGCGTCGAGGGCGACTTCGCGGCGGCGATGGAATAACCGTCCATGCGCACCCCGATCCGGGTTTCCAGCGCACCCGATTCGGCCGTGCCCAATTCGGCGCGCACCTGGCCCTGGCCTTCGATCCGGTTGTCCATCACCAGCGCGGTCGCCTTCACCTGCGGCAACTCGATGCGGCTGCCGGGCGCGGGCTGGCCGTCGGCCAGTTGCAGATCGGCCACCAGCACGCCCGAACCGTCCAGTCGCAGCCAGTCCGGCGCGTTGAACAGCTTCGGCACCCAGGCCAGCGACGGGAATTGCCATTGCCCGACCACGTGCCCGGACATGCGCGGGATCAGCGCTTGCAGGTCGACCCGCAACGGGATCTCCCGCCCTTGCAGGCGCACCTCCGCATCCAGCTCCAACGCACCGCCCTCGCGCTTGGGTACCTGCGCGCGCAGCGCGATGTCCTCGTCCACCCGCGCCTCCAGGCGCAGAGTGTCGTCCAGTACGGTCCCGGTGACGCCCTGCCCCTGCAACGGGGCGCTCCACACCACGCTGCCGCCGGGTTGCACCTGGCCGTCGCGGATCACCAGCTGCGCCTGCAACCGGCCGCCGCCGGGCACCAGTTCCATGCGGAAGCGTCCCTGCTCGTCGGTATGGACCCGCAGCGAAGAGCCTTCCGCGTCCATGTCGATCTCGCCGTCGGTCAACAGCAGCTTCTGCAGGCCCGTGGCCTGCTCGCGGCTGTGGCGCCGGATCGCGAAGTTGCCGCCCAGGCTGCCGCGTTCGAATACCTCCTCGCCATCGGCCAGCACCCGCGCCCGGTCGAAGTGGAAGCTCGACGGGAAGATCTCCATCGGCCCGCCGCGCAGCGTCTTGGAAAAACCGAAAGATGCGCGGCCGTTGCCGTCCAGCACCACCTCGTCCATGTAACCGCGGCGGACGCTGTCGCTGACGATGCGCTCGAACACCATCGTCCAGCCCCCCTCGCGCGGCGGCGGCGGCTCGCGGTTGCGCTCGGTATGGCGCGCACCGCCGCTGACGCCGGTGGCGACCACCTCGGGAATGCGCACTTCCCGGCGCAGCAGCGGCAGCAGGGCCAGCCGGCCGCTGGCGCGATCGGCCTGAACCTCCCAGGCGATCTGCCGGGTCTGCCCGTGCATGCGCACCTGGTCCGCCGACACGTGGCCGGGAAACAGGCTGTAGGCACGACCCCATTGCACCTCGAACGCATCGGGCCGCTGGTTGGCCACCCGATCCAGCATCGCGTAGATGAAAAGGTTGGCCAGCACCAGGTAGGCCGCATAGGCGACCAGCACTGTCCACACCGTGCGTCGCAGCCAGCGCGGCCGGCCGCGCCAGAAGCCCAGCCAGGTCGCCCACCAGTGCCGGGGACCGCGTGTCGCTTGCGTCTGCGTATTCATGGCGCCCAGCATGCCTGATCCCGGGCGGGCGGAAAACGACCGCACGCACCGTCGGGACGCCCGCTGGCGGCCGCGCCTTGCCGGTGCCCGATGGGGGGTCTCCCGCGCTCGGGGCGGCGCAGCCGCTGCCGGCGCGCCTGCATCTCGCCGCGGTCAGGCCGCCATGCCTGCCCGGACCCGGCCTCGGCGCACCCGTACCGCCGCCGCCAGCCGCTCCAGCACGGCCACCGAAGGCTCCCAGCCCAGGCAACCGTCGGTGATGCTCTGGCCGTAGGCCGGCGCGCGCCCGTCGACCAGGTCCTGGCGGCCGCCGACCAGATGGCTCTCCACCATCACCCCCACGATCCGCGCCTCGCCGCCCTCGAGCTGGCGGGCGATGTCCTCGGCCACCGCCGGCTGGTTGTCCGGGTTCTTGCCGCTGTTGGCGTGGCTGGCGTCGATCATGATCCGCGCCGGCAACCCGGCCCGGGCCAGCGCCTCGCTGGCGGCCTGCACGCTGGCCGCGTCGTAGTTGGGCTGCTGCCCGCCGCGCAGGATCACGTGGCAGTCCGGGTTGCCGGCGGTGGCGGCGATCGCCGAGCGCCCATCCTTGGTCACCGCCAGGAACCGGTGCGGGTGCGAGGCCGCCATCACCGCCTCGGCGGCGATCCGCACGTTGCCGTCGGTGCCGTTCTTGAAGCCGACCGGGCACGACAGCCCCGAGGCCATCTCGCGATGGACCTGGCTCTCGGTGGTGCGCGCGCCGATCGCGCCCCAGGCCACCAGGTCGGAGATGTACTGCGGGCAGATCGTGTCCAGGTATTCGCAGCCGGCCGGCAGGCCGAGCGCGTTGATGTCGCGCAGCAGCGCACGGCCCAGGTGCAGGCCCTTGTTGATGTCGAAGCTGCCGTCCAGGTCAGGGTCGTTGATCAGGCCCTTCCAACCCACCGTGGTGCGCGGCTTCTCGAAGTACACCCGCATCACGATCTCCAGCGCGTCGCCTAGGGTGTCGCGCAATGGGCGCAGGCGGCGGGCGTAGTCCATCGCCGCGACCGGGTCGTGGATCGAGCACGGGCCGATCACCACCACCAGGCGGTCGTCGTGTCCATGCAGGATGCGGTGCACGGTGCCGCGGGCGCCCGACACGGTGTCGGATACCTCGTCGGTGCAGGGAATCTCCGCGATCAGTTGCGCGGGCGGGACCAGCGCATCGATGCGGCGGATGCGCAGGTCGTCGGTATGGGGGGCCATCTCGGGATGCTCCTGGGGGTGTCGTGTGTCGCGTCGGTGTCTTGCCTGATGACCGGCGACGAAAAAGCCGCCAGGTTCGCTGGCGGCTTTCGGGGTGGTGTCCGGCGTGGAACTTCCGGAATGCGCGCTACCCTTCCTCCGCCCGTGGCTTCGGAAACCAATATCCAAAATAAAAGGCGGCGCGGTGCGTGTTCACCGGTCCATTGATAGCAACCCGCCGCAGACCGCGCAACCGTTTCAGCGGCAACGACAGCGGGCCGGCGTCACTGGCGGTCGCTGCGCGGCCCGACCGCGATCCATGCAGTGGTCAGCAGCAGCCACTGCATCACCAGTTTGAACCAGACCATCAGGCCAAGGATCACCGCGAAACCGGCCATCAACGGGTTGTTGCTCGCTCCGCTGGCCAGTTCGGCGCCCAGGTACTTGAGCACGCCAAAACCAATGGCGCCCATGAACGCGCCGCGCAGCACCACCCGGTTGCTCACCGGGATGCGCGACTGCAGGCGGAACAGCATGAAGAACACCAGCACGTCGATCAGCAGCGCCAGCAGCAGGCCGGCGACCACCAGGAACGAGTCCGACATCTGGTAACCCATCGAGACCATCCACTTGTCGGCCAGCCCCAACGCCTGGGTGACGATCACCGACAGCGCGGCCGAGAACACCATCAGCACGCCCAGCGCGATGACCAGCGCCACGTCGATCAGGCGCATCAACAGGAAGGCGCGATCCTTCTCCGGCAGGCCGAAGATGGTGCGCACCCCATCGCGGAAGCTGCGCAGCCAGCCGCTGGCGGTGAAGACCAGGGCGAGCATGGCGAGCAGTCCGCTGATCCCCAGCACTTGCACGTCGAACAGCGCATCGACGTCGATCGCCCCGCCGGCTCCGGTGTCGATCAGGCCGGGGATGGTCGCCGACACGCCCTCCACCACCGCGTCGCGCAGTGCCTTCGAAGACTCGAACACGATGCCGAACACGGCGAAGAACACGTACACCGCCGCGAGCACCGAGAACACCGCCGAGAACGACATCCCGCGCGCCAGCAGCGCCCCGCGGCTTTCCAGGTAGCGCGCCAGGGTCCGGCCCGGGCGGGTGTTCCACCACCAGCGCATCATCGCCCGCACTCCGCCATGCCACTCATGCCGCGGCTCCCCTTGCCACGGCATCCCGCGGCCGCAGTGTCGAACTGGCAACCATGCCCATTCCCCTTGCTTCAGGCGCCGATTCTGGACGCTCCGCCGCGGCATGGAAAGCTGCACAAAAGGAAACCCCGCCTTTCGGCGGGGCTCCCCGGTACTGCGTGACGCCTGAGCCAGGCCCGATCAGAAATCCATCCCGCCCATGCCGCCCATGCCGCCGCCGCCCGGCATCGCCGGCTCGTCCTTCTTCGGCAGCTCGGCGACCATCGCCTCGGTGGTGATCATCAGGCCGGCGATCGACGCGGCGTTCTGCAGCGCCGAGCGGGTGACCTTGGTCGGGTCCAGGATGCCGAACTCGACCATGTCGCCGAACTCGCCGTTGGCGGCGTTGTAGCCGAAGTTGCCCGTGCCTTCCTTGACCTTGTTCAGGATCACGGACGGCTCTTCGCCGGCATTGGTGACGATCTCGCGCAGCGGGGCTTCCATCGCGCGCAGGGCGATCTGGATGCCGTGGGTCTGGTCTTCGTTGGCACCCTTCAGGTCGCCGATCGCGGTGATCGCGCGCACCAGGGCCACGCCACCGCCCGGGACCACGCCTTCCTCGACCGCCGCACGGGTCGCGTGCAGGGCGTCTTCCACGCGCGCCTTCTTTTCCTTCATCTCGATCTCGGTCGAGGCACCGACCTTGATCACCGCCACGCCGCCGGCCAGCTTGGCCACGCGCTCCTGCAGCTTCTCGCGGTCGTAGTCCGAGGAGGTTTCCTCGATCTGTGCCTTGATCTGCTTGATCCGCGACTCGATCGCGGCGGTGTCGCCGGCGCCGTCGATGATGGTGGTGTTCTCCTTGGAGACCTGCACCTTCTTGGCCCGGCCCAGGTCCTTGATCGTGGCCTTCTCCAGCTGCAGGCCCACTTCCTCGGAGATCACGGTGCCGCCGGTCAGGGTGGCCATGTCTTCCAGCATCGCCTTGCGACGGTCACCGAAGCCCGGCGCCTTCACCGCGACGACCTTGACGATGCCGCGGATGGTGTTGACCACCAGGGTCGCCAGGGCTTCGCCCTCGACTTCCTCGGCGACGATCAGCAGCGGCTTGCCGGCCTTGGCCACGCCCTCGAGGACGGGCAGCAGGTCGCGCACGTTGGAGATCTTCTTGTCGTGCAGCAGGATGAACGGGTCATCCAGGTCGGCGCTCTGCGACTGCTGGTTGTTGATGAAGTACGGCGACAGGTAGCCGCGGTCGAACTGCATGCCCTCGACCACGTCCAGCTCGTTCTCCAGGCCCGAGCCTTCCTCGACCGTGATCACGCCTTCCTTGCCGACCTTCTTCATCGCGTCGGCGATGATGTTGCCGATCGACTCGTCGGAGTTGGCCGAGATCGTGCCGACCTGGGCGATGGCCTTGTCGTCGGCGGTGGGCTTGCTGATCTTCTTCAGCTCGGCCACGGCGGCCACCACGGCCTTGTCGATGCCGCGCTTGAGGTCCATCGGGTTCATGCCGGCGGCGACCGCCTTGGAACCCTCGCGGATCAGCGCCTGGGCCAGCACGGTGGCGGTGGTGGTGCCGTCGCCGGCGTTGTCGGAGGTCTTGGAAGCGACTTCCTTGACCATCTGCGCGCCCATGTTCTCGAACTTGTCGGCCAGCTCGATCTCCTTGGCGACGGACACGCCGTCCTTGGTGATCGTCGGCGCGCCGTAGCTCTTCTCGAGCACGACGTTGCGGCCCTTCGGGCCCAGGGTGGCCTTGACGGCGTTGGCGAGCACGTTCACGCCGCGCACCATGCGCGCGCGGGCGTCTTCACCGAAGCGGATTTCCTTGGCAGCCATTGCGGATTACCTCTGTTGTTCTATTGGATTCGTTGTGGAGTTGGCGAAGCGGCGGGCTCAGCCCAGCACGGCGAAGATGTCGTCTTCCTTCACCACCAGGTATTCGGTGCCGTCGAGCTTGACCTCGGTGCCGCTGTACTTGCCGAACAGCACCTGGTCGCCGACCTTCACCGACGGCGCGCGCACGCTGCCGTTGTCCAGCACCTTGCCGGTGCCCACGGCCACGACCTGGCCCTTGATCGGCTTCTCGGTGGCCGAATCCGGGATCACGATGCCGCCGGCGGACACCTTCTCTTCCTCGGTGCGCTTGATCACCACGCGGTCGTACAACGGCTTGATATTGCTCATTTCATCCCTCACAAGTGATTGATGGTGTTGGAAAAAGGGCGGCCACTCTAGCACTCGCGCATCACGACTGCCAGCGCCGCGGACGGTCAAAACCCGGTCCGGGGACCGGGGATGCCAAAACAGATGGGGGTGGCTCTGGGCCTTTCAAGGGCCCGGGCCAGCAAGGCCGGAAGCGACCTGGTGCGATACCTGCCGCCGGGAAGCAAAGCAGGAGGATTGGGCCGCAGGCCCGATCCGGGGGACATGAACGGCGGCAGGTATCGGGCCGCGGCGCCGGGGCGCCGCGGCCCACCACCTCCGGCCTCCACCCCGATCCCCCAACCACCCCCGGTACACTTGCCGGATGCCGGTCCACCTCGTGTTCTGCAGCTGCCCCGACGCCGACACCGCCCGGCGCCTGGCCACCGCCCTGGTCGAGGCGCGGCTGGCCGCCTGTGCGAGCGTGCTGCCGCCGATGCGCTCGGTGTACCGCTGGCAGGGCACGGTGGAGCAGGCCGAGGAAGTCCTGCTGCTGGCCAAGACCACGGCCGACCGGGTGCCGGCGCTGACCGAGCGCCTGCGCGCCCTGCATCCGTATGAACTCCCCGAGATCGTGGCGGTCGAAACCGCCGCTGGCCTGCCCGCCTATCTGGACTGGGTGGCCGCCGCCACCCGCGAATGACCTCTTGCCGATGCCTTCTTTCCTGCACCGCCTGATCCGGGCCCTGCCCTTCCGCCTGCCGCTGGCCCTGGCCGCACTGCTGGCCGCCGCCCCTGCCCTGGCGGTGGACGACAGCGACCTGCTGCCGGTCGACCAGGCCTTCGGGCTCAGCGCCAGCGCCCCGGACCGCGACCGCATCGAGGTGCGCTGGAAGATCGCCGACGGCTACTACCTGTACCGCCACCGCACCGCGGTGAAGGCCGGCGGCGCGTTCGCCGGCGCCCGCCTGCGCCTGCCCGACGGCGATCCCCACGTCGACGAGTTCTTCGGCCCGGTGGAGACCTATCGCGGCGAACTGGTCGCCGTGCTCGAAGGCAAGGCCACCGGCGACGGCCCGGTCGAGCTGGAGGTGAAGTACCAGGGCTGCGCCGACATCGGCATCTGCTATCCGCCGCAGACCCGACGCCTGCAGGTGGCACTGCCCGCGGCCGGTGCGGCTCCGGCCGCCGTCCGCGGCGCATTGCCCGGCCTGCCCGTGGCCGGCGCCGCCAGCCGTGGCGTGCCGCGCGGGCTGCCGCTGCCCGGCCAGGCCGCGCTGCCGGAAGCGCAGGCCTTCGACGTGGACGCGATCGCCGACGGCGGCAACCGGATCCTGGTGCGGATGCGCCCGGCGCCGGGCTATTACCTCTACCGCGACCGCAGCCGGTTCGCGGTCGAGGGCGATCCGGGCGTGCAGGCGCAGGCGCCGCGCTGGCCGGAAGGCAGCCGCCACCACGACGAGCACTTCGGCGAGGTGGTGGTGTTCTTCGAGCCGGTGGAGGTGGTGCTGCCGCTGCGGCGCGCGCATCCGGATCCGACCCGGGTCACCGTGGCAGCGACCTTCCAGGGCTGCCAGACCGATGGCATCTGCTATCCGCCGATGACCCGCCGGGTGCCGGTGGACCTGCCGGCCGGCAGGGTGGATGCGGCGGCGACCCTGCCGGCGACCGGATCGCCGGCGGCCACTGCGGACGGGACCGATGCGGCGACGGATGCCGGATCCGGTCCGGCACTGCCGGGCATGGCCGGCAACCCTGCCGGCGCGGCCGCCCGCCCCGACGCTTCGGCCGACAACGCGCAGCGCACCGCCGGGCCGCCGCCGGCCGCACCCGCGCCGCACCTGGCCGGGATCCTGCTGCTGGCGCTGCTCGGCGGCCTGCTCCTGAACCTGATGCCCTGCGTGCTGCCGATCCTCTCGCTCAAGGTGCTGGGCCTGGCCCAGAGCGGCGAGAGTCGCCAGCGCGCCCGTGCGCACGCGCTCTGGTACACCGCCGGGGTGCTGGCGGCCTTCGCCGCGGTCGGCGCGCTGGTGGTGGCGCTGCGCGCGGCCGGGATCGCCGCCGGCTGGGGCTTCCAGTTGCAGCAGCCCTGGTTCGTGGCCGCGCTGGTGTACCTGATGTTCGCGGTGGGCCTGAGCCTGTCGGGGGTGTTCACCCTGGGTGCGGGTTTCGGCGGCACCTCGGCTGCCTCGCGCAACGGTCCGGCCGGCGACTTCATGACCGGGGTGCTGGCCTGCGTGGTCGCAAGCCCCTGCATCGCACCGTTCATGGGCCCGGCGCTGGCCTATGCCTTCGCCGCGCCGGCCGCGGCCGGGATGCTGGTGTTCCTGGGCCTGGGCCTGGGCCTGGCGCTGCCGTTCCTGCTGATCGGCTTCGTCCCGGCGCTGGCGCGGCGCCTGCCGAAGCCGGGCGCGTGGATGGAGACGCTCAAGCAGCTGCTCGCCTTCCCGATGTACCTGACCGCGCTGTGGCTGCTGTGGGTGCTGGGGCGCCAGCGCGGGGTGGACGCGATGGCCCTGGTGCTGGCCGGCATGGCGCTGCTGGCACTGGCGCTGTGGTGGTTCGAACGCAGCCGCTGGCGCGGCCGTTCCCTGCAGAAGGTCCTGGCCCTGGTACTGGTGCTGGTCGCCCTGCTGCCGGTGTGGGGCGTGACCCGGCTGGCGCCGGCAAGCCACGGCCAGCATCCCGCCGACGGCGTGGTCGCCTACTCGCCCACGGAACTGGAACGCCTGCGCGCCCAGGACCGGGTGGTGTTCGTGAACATGACCGCCGACTGGTGCGTCACCTGCAAGGCCAACGAACGCAACCTGCTCTCCGGCGATGCATTCCGCGAGCTGCTGGCGCGCACCGACGCGGTATACATGCGCGGCGACTGGACCAACACCGATCCGCAGATCGGCGAGTTCCTGGCCGCGCACAACGCGGTAGGCGTGCCGCTGTACGTGGTCTATGGTCCCGGCGCACCGCCGGCGGTACTGCCGCCGGTGCTGACCCAGGCCATCGTCGAGGACGCGCTGCTGCGCGCCTCGGTGCGATGAGCCGGCCGGCGCTGCGCCTGCTGGCCGTGGCGGCGGTGGCCGGCGGGCTGGGGATCCTGGCCAGCCACTGGTTCGGCAATCCCTGGCTGCGCACCGATACCGGCCAGCAGGCCTTGCAGGCGATCGCCGAGGCCACCGCGCCGCAGCCGCCGCCCGGGGTCCATCCGGCCCGGCCCGGCGACCCGCTGCCGGAGATCCGCCTGCCCGGGTTGGACGGCAACATCGTCGATCTTGCCGCCATCGCCCCGGACCGGCCGCTGCTGGTCAATGTCTGGGCCAGCTGGTGCGGCCCCTGCCTGGACGAGATGCCGGAACTGCAGCGCTACGCCCGCTCCCAGGGCGCGGACGGCGTCCAAGTGGTCGGCCTGGCCCTGGACAGCGCCGAGGGCGTGCGCGGCTTCCTGGCCCGGACCCCGGTGGACTACCCCATCCTGCTCGATACCCCCGGCCCGGCCGACGCCAGCGTCCGGCTGGGCAACCTCCGCGGCCTGCTGCCCTACAGCGTGCTGGTGGACGCCCGGGGCACGGTGGTCAGGCAGAAGCTCGGCCCCTTCGCCCCCGGCGAAATCGAGGACTGGGCCCGGCACTAGCCCATCACCCCCGCAGCGATGCTCCCTCGCCACCCCTCCCGCGCGCCGCCGCAGTGCCCCTGCCGGGAAACACGGGAGGAGGAACCGGCCGCGAGGCCGGTGCCGGGGGACATGTGCGGCAGGGACACGCGGCGGAGGGCCCACGCCATGTGTCGGTCGAGGCGCTTTGGGCGCTGTCCCCCCAGGCACGCCAGGTTCAATCATTCGCTTGAAACGTATTGAACTTCGCCGAACTGGACACCATCGGCACGTTCCCCCACACTCCAGCCCTTTCCGCTCCCCACCCCCCGATGGCCAAATTGCTGGTCCTGCACGGCCCCAACCTCAACCTGCTCGGCACCCGCGAGCCGGAGGTCTACGGCCGCGCCACCCTGGCCGACATCGATGCCGCCCTGGCCGCCCAGGCCAGTGTCGCCGGGCATGCGCTGGAGTCGTTCCAGTCCAACGCCGAGCACGCCCTGGTCGACCGGGTCCAGGCCGCGCGCGGCGACGGCACCGCCTTCATCCTGGTCAACCCGGCCGCCTTCACCCACACCTCCGTGGCGCTGCGCGACGCGCTGGCGGCGGTGGCCATTCCCTACATCGAGATCCACCTGTCCAACCCGCACGCCCGCGAACCGTTCCGCCAGCACAGCTACTTCAGCGACAAGGCGGTCGGCGTGGTCTGCGGGTTCGGCGCCGACAGCTACCGCTACGCCCTGGACGCCGCGCTGGCGCGGTTGCCCGGCTGATCCCCTACCGCAACACCGAGGCCACCATGGACCTGCGCAAGATCAAGAAACTCATCGACCTGCTCGAAGAATCCAACCTCGCCGAAATCGAGATCAAGGAAGGCGAGGAGAGCGTGCGCCTGTCGCGCATCCCGCACGGCGTGGCCGTGGCCGCGCCGGCCGCGGCGCTGGAGGTGCGCAGCCCGGCCCCCGTCGCCGCGCCCGCCCCGGCCGCCGCCGCGCCGATGCCGATGAGTTCCCCGGTCGAGGCCGCCACCGGCGGCAGCGCCAAGGCCGGCGCCGAACTGCCCCCGGGACACGTGGTCCGCGCGCCAATGGTCGGCACCTATTACGGGTCCCCGGCCCCGGACAAACCGGCCTTCGTCGCGGTCGGCCAGGCGGTCAAGGCCGGCGAGACCCTGGGAATCATCGAAGCGATGAAGATGTTCAACCCGATCGAAGCCGACGTGGCCGGCACCGTGGTCGCGATCCTGTGCGAGAGCGGCCAGCCGATCGAGTTCGACCAGCCGCTGTTCGTGATCGGCTGAACGGGGCTTCCGGGCGCCGCCGGCGCGCGCCCGCGAACGCCCACCGGCATCCAGGCCGGCGGGCCGGAAGGACAAATTGAGAAACGGACATGCTCGATAAAGTAGTGATAGCCAACCGCGGCGAGATCGCACTGCGGATCCTGCGCGCCTGCCATGCGATGGGCATCCGCACCGTCGCCGTGCACTCCACCGTGGACCGCAACCTCAAGCACGTGGCCATGGCCGACGAGTCGGTCTGCATCGGCCCGGCGCCGTCGTCCGAGAGCTACCTCAACATGGCCTCGATCATCGCCGCGGCCGAGGTCACCGACGCCCAGGCCATCCATCCCGGCTACGGCTTCCTGTCGGAGAACGCCAACTTCGCCGAGCGGGTGGAGCAGTCCGGCTTCATCTTCATCGGGCCCAGGGCCGACACCATCCGCCTGATGGGCGACAAGGTCGAGGCGATCCGGGCGATGCAGGCCGCCGGCGTGCCCTGCGTGCCCGGCTCGGGTGGTCCGCTGGGCGACGACGCGGCCGAGAACGTCAAGATCGCGCGCGAGATCGGCTACCCGGTCATCGTCAAGGCCGCCGGCGGCGGCGGCGGGCGCGGCATGCGCGTGGTCCACTCCGAGGCGGCGCTGGTGAATGCCATTGCCACCACCAAGACCGAGGCCAAGGCCGCGTTCGGCAATGGCGAGGTCTACATGGAGAAGTTCCTGGAGAACCCGCGCCACGTGGAGATCCAGGTGCTGGCCGACGGCCAGGGCAACGCCATCCACCTGGGCGAGCGCGACTGCTCGATGCAGCGCCGCCACCAGAAGGTGGTCGAGGAAGCGCCGGCCCCCGGCATCAGCGCCGAGCAGCGCGCACAGATCGGCAAGGTCTGCGTGGAGGCCTGCATCCGGATTGGCTATCGCGGCGCGGGCACCTTCGAGTTCCTGTACGAGGATGGACGCTTCTACTTCATCGAGATGAACACCCGGATCCAGGTCGAGCATCCGGTCACCGAGATGGTCACCGGCATCGACCTGGTCGCCGAGCAGCTACGCATCGCGGCCGGCAACACGCTGTCGATCCGGCAGGAGGACGTGGTCCTGGAAGGCCACGCCATCGAATGCCGGATCAATGCCGAGGACCCGGAGACCTTCCTGCCCAATCCCGGCCCGATCCACCATTTCCACGCCCCGGGCGGCCCGGGCGTGCGCGTGGACACCCATATCTACGAAGGCTACCGGGTGCCGCCGAACTACGACTCGATGATCGGCAAGCTGATCGTGCACGGCCCCGACCGCGCCACCGCGATCGCGCGCATGCGCGTGGCCCTGAGCGAGATGGTGGTGGACGGGATCAAGACCAACATCCCGCTGCAGCAGCGGATCATGCGCGACAAGGGCTTCCAGGCCGGCGGCCAGAACATCCACTACCTGGAGAAGCGGCTGGCCGAGCGCAAGAACCAGTCGATCTCGCTGAGCTGAGCGCGATGCCCTGGCTGGAACTGAGCCTGCGCAGCACCGAGACCGAGCAGCCGCGCTACGAGCGCGCGCTGGAAGACGTGGGCGCGCTGTCGGTGACCCTGCTCGACGCCGACGCCGACACGCCCAACGAGCGCGCGATCCTGGAACCGGGCGTGGGCCAGACCCCGGTGTGGAAGTCGCTGCTGCTGACCGCGCTGTTCGAGGACGGCACCGACGCGCTGGCGCTGCTGGCGGCGCTGGAAGCGTTCGACCCCGGCCTGGACTGGACCGGCGCCTCGTTCCGCACGGTCGAGGACGAGGACTGGGAACGCGCCTGGCTGGACCAGTTCCGGCCGATGCGCTTCGGCGCGCGCACCTGGATCGTGCCCTGGAACCATGCGCTGCCGGCCGAAGCCGAAGCGGCGGACGCGGCGGTGGTGCGGCTGGATCCGGGCCTGGCGTTCGGTTCGGGCACCCATCCGACCACCGCGCTGTGCCTGCGCTGGCTCGACATGCTCGCCGCCGATGGCGCGCTGGGCGGCGCGCGGGTGCTCGATTTCGGCTGCGGCTCGGGCATCCTGGCGCTAGCCGCGCTCAAGCTCGGCGCCGCCTCCGCGGTGGGCGTGGACAACGATCCACAGGCACTGCTGGCCAGCATGGACAATGCCCGCCGCAACGCGGTCGACCAGCACCTCGCCGTGCACCTGCCCGAAGACGAACCGCCCGCGGCCTACCCGCTGGTGGTGGCCAACATCCTGGCCTCGGCCCTGGACGCGCTGGCCGAGGTGCTCGCCGCGCGCGTGGCCCCCGGCGGGCGCATCGCCCTGTCCGGGATCCTGCGCGGCCAGGAAGGCGAACTGCTGCAGCGCTATGCGGCCTGGTTCGACGACCTGCGGGTCGCCGGCGAAGAGGACTGGATACGCATCGACGGCGTGCGCCGCTGAGCATGCGCAGCCGTCGCGGCCGGCGTGGCCGGCATGCTTGAATAGGCCGCATGTTCGTCCCCTGCCCGCATTGCCAGTTCCTGGTCGCCTGCCCGCCGCAGCGGCGCGAGCTGTTGCCGGCCAACTGCCCGCGTTGCGGACGCCCGCTGGAAGCCGAATCCGCCGCGGCCGCGCCGCACGCTCCCGTGGCCGCCGATGCCGGGACCGGTTCCGCCGCCGCGCCACCGCCGTCCAGTGCCCAGGCGGCGATGCTGCGCGCTCTAGGCGGGGGCGGAACCGACGCAACGACGGCCCCGGCCACCACGGCACCCGCGACCGTGGCCGACGCCGACGCCGATGACGCGCTGCTCCACCCGGCGCCCGAGGCGGAAACGGATGAAGACATGGAGCGGCGAGCCGTCGGCCAGGCGGAGGCGGACATCGACGCGAGCCCGGATGCGGTCGCACCGGCGGGCGCCGTGGACGTCGAAACCGGCATGCCCGGCGCGGACACGGGCGCCGGGGATCCGGTTGCGCACGATGCGGCCGTGGATCAGGGTCCGGCCACGGAGCCGGAGCCGGTGGCGGAATCCGTGGCGGAAGCGCCTGCACCGGCAAGCACGCCGGAACCGGCGCCGGCCGCATTCGCCGCGCGGCGCGCGCGCGGCACCGCGTGGACGCGCCTGCGCTGGCCGCTGGTCGCGCTGCTGGCACTGCTGCTCGGATTGCAGATGCTGCTCGCCGACCGCGCGCGCCTGGCCGCCGACCCCGGCTGGCGCCCGCTGCTGGAAACCCTGTGCGGCACCCTGGGCTGCACCCTGCCGGCGTGGCACGAGCCAGGCGCGTTCGTCATGCTCGACCGCCAAGTGCGGCCGGCACCGCAGGCCGGCGCGCTGCGCGTGGATGCGACCTTCCGCAACGACGCGCGCTGGGCCCAGGACTGGCCCGCGCTGCAACTGGCCCTGTCCGATGCCGACGGGCGCGTGATCGGCAGCCAGGTGTTCCTGCCGGCCGAATACCTCGGCGCGGCGCCGGCCACGCAATTGTCTCCGGGCCAGAGCGCGCAGGTCTCCTTCCTGGTCCAGGAACCGGCGCCGGGCACGGTCGCATTCTCGTTCGAGTTCCGCTGAATGCGTGCCCGGGCGCTGCCGATGGCGGCGCCCGGTCCGGCGCGCTAGACTCGCTGCCCCGCACCGGCACGGCCCGCGCAGCAATCCTCCGGAATCCACGTGCAGCAGAACGCCACTTCCCGCGCCGACGCCGGCCGCACCGCTCCCCGCCAGCCGCTGCGCGAACACGTGGCCCAGTCGGTGCGGCGCTACCTGCGTGACCTGGACGGGGTGGATGCCAACGACGTCTACGAGATCGTGCTGCGCGAGATGGAGATCCCGCTGTTCGTGGAAGTGCTCAACCACTGCGAGGGCAACCAGAGCCGAGCCGCGGCGCTGCTGGGCATCCATCGCGCCACCCTGCGCAAGAAACTCAAGGACTACGGCCTGGCCTGAGCCGGTGCCGCCGCCTGCCGGCGGCTCGATGGGGACCATGGGCGGGCGGCTATAATTCCGCTTCTCCCCCCGCACTTCCCCACTGCCGATGACCGCCGACCTCCTGCCCGTGCGCCGGGCACTGCTGTCCGTTTCCGACAAGACCGGCCTGGTCGAACTCGCCTCCGCGCTGGCCGCACGCGGCGTGGAACTGCTGTCCACCGGCGGTACCGCCCGCGCGCTCCGCGAAGCCGGACTGCCGGTGCGCGACGTGGCCGAGGTGACGGGCTTTCCGGAGATGATGGACGGACGGGTCAAGACCCTGCACCCGCGGGTGCACGGCGGCCTGCTCGGCCGCGCCGGGCTGGACGAGGCGGTGATGGCCCAGCACGGCATCCCGGCCATCGACCTGCTGGTGCTGAACCTGTATCCGTTCGAGCAGGTCACCGCGAACCGCGACTGCACCCTGGCCGAGGCGGTGGAGAACATCGACATCGGCGGCCCGGCGATGCTGCGCTCGGCGGCCAAGAACTTCGCCCGGGTGGCGGTGGCGACCTCGCCGCAGCAATACGCCGGGCTGCTGGCCGAACTGCAGGCCAACGACGGCGCGCTGTCGGCGGCCACCCGCTTCGCGCTGTCGCTGGCCGCGTTCAACCGCGTCGCCCAGTACGACGCGGCGATCAGCAGCTACCTGTCGGCGGTGACCGACGCCTCCGGCGAAGTGCCCGTGCGCTCGGCCTTCCCGGCCCAGGCCAACGGCAGCTTCGTCAAGGTCATGGACCTGCGCTACGGCGAGAACCCGCACCAGCGGGCCGCGTTCTACCGCGACCTGCATCCGGCGCCGGGCTCGCTGGCCACCTTCGAGCAGCTGCAGGGCAAGGAACTGAGCTACAACAACATCGCCGACAGCGACGCGGCCTGGGAATGCGTGCGCCAGTTCGATGCGCCGGCCTGCGTGATCGTCAAACACGCCAATCCCTGCGGGGTGGCGGTGGGCACCGGCTGCGGCGACAGCTACGAGCGGGCCTACGCCACCGACCCGACCTCGGCCTTCGGCGGCATCATCGCCTTCAACCGCACGCTCGATGCGGCCACCGCCAAGACCATCCTCGACCGCCAGTTCGTCGAGGTGCTGATCGCGCCGGACTACGAGCCGGGCGCGCTCGACTACGCGACGAAGAAGGCCAACGTGCGCGTGCTGCGGATCCCGCTGGCGCCGGCATCACGGGGCTTCATCGATACCAAGCGGGTCGGCTCGGGTCTGCTGATGCAGACCGCCGACGACCGCATCGTCACCCGCGAAGAACTGAAGGTGGTGACGCGGCTGGCCCCGACCGAGGCCCAGTTCGCCGACCTGCTGTTCGCCTGGAAGGTGGCCAAGTTCGTCAAGTCCAACGCGATCGTCTATGCGCAGGACCACCACACGGTGGGCGTCGGCGCCGGGCAGATGAGCCGGGTGTACTCGGCGCGCATCGCCGGGATCAAGGCCGCCGACGCAGGCCTGGCGGTGGAAGGCTCGGTGATGGCTTCCGACGCGTTCTTCCCGTTCCGCGACGGCATCGATGCCGCTGCCGCCGCCGGGATCAAGGCGGTGATCCAGCCGGGCGGCTCGATGCGCGACGCCGAGGTGATCGCCGCGGCCGACGAGCACGGCATCGCCATGGTCTTCACCGGGGTGCGCCACTTCCGCCATTGAGGCGCCGGCGGCCTTGATGCGGCGCGCATGCCGGTTGTGGCAAGGTGGCCGCCTGCCCTTGCCTGGAAACGGCCGCGATGTGGATCCGCGAGGAAGGCCCCGATGACCCAGACGCCATCCACGACCTGGTGATCGCCGCCTTCGCCGGCGTGCCCGGCGAGGGAAGGCTGGAGGCCCGGATCGTCGACACGCTGCGTGCGGACCATGCCCTGGCGGTCTCGCTGGTGGCCGACATCGACGGCCGCATCGCCGGCCACGTTGCGTTTTCGCCGGCACGGCCCTCGCGCGACGGGGACCGCTGGTACGTGCTCGGCCCGGTCGCGGTGGCCCCGGCCGACCAGGGCCACGGCATCGGCGACGCCCTGATCCGCACCGGCCTGCGCCTGCTGGACGAACGCGAGGCCGACGGCTGCGTGGTGCTCGGCGATCCGGCCTACTACAGCCGCTTCGGCTTCCGCACCGATCCGCTGCTGACCCTGCCCGGCGCACCGGAAGGAGCGTTCCAGGCGCTGCGCTACACCGATGCGGCCTCGGCCGGCGAAGTGGTGTTGCACCCGGCCTTCGGCCATCACGAGAAAGACTGACCGCAAGCCCGCAAGCGCCGACCTCCATGCGCCGGATGCCGCCCGGCACGCTTGCCGCCTCCCGCGAGGACAGCGGACCAACGGCCCGCTCCCCAGCCGCACGCCGGCTGCCGCCGCGCCCGGCCGCATCGCCACGCTAGAATCGCCGCTCCCCACGCATGCAGGCCCCCGCGATGTCCAAAGTCCTGGTGATCGGTTCCGGCGGCCGCGAGCACGCGCTGGCGTGGAAGCTGGCGCAGTCGCCGCGCGTAACCGAGGTGATCGTCGCCCCGGGCAACGCCGGCACCGCCGGCGAGGCCGGGTGCCGCAATGCCGCGGTCGCGGCCACCGACATCGACGGGCTGCTGCAGCTCGCGCGGAGCGAAGGCGTGGCCCTGACCGTAGTCGGGCCGGAGGGACCGCTGGTGGCCGGAGTGGTGGACCGCTTCCGCGCCGCCGGCCTGCGCGTCTTCGGGCCGACCGCCGCCGCCGCGCAGTTGGAAGGCAGCAAGGCCTTCGCCAAGGATTTCCTTGCCCGCCATGGCATCCCCACGGCGTTCTACGCCGTGCATACCGAGCTCGACGCCGCGCTCGCCTACCTCCGCGCCAAGGGCGCGCCGATCGTGGTCAAGGCCGACGGCCTGGCCGCCGGCAAGGGCGTGATCGTGGCCATGACCCTGGCCGAAGCCGAGGCCGCGGTGCGCGACATGCTGTCCGGCAATGCCTTCGGCGATGCCGGCGCACGGGTGGTGATCGAGGAATTCCTCGAAGGCGAGGAGGCCAGCTTCATCTCCATGGTCGACGGCCGTACCGCGCTGCCGATGGCCACCAGCCAGGACCACAAGCGAGTCGGCGACGGCGACACCGGCCCCAACACCGGCGGCATGGGCGCGTATTCGCCGGCGCCGGTAGTCACTCCCGAGGTGCATGCGCGGGTGATGCGCGAGGTCGTGAACCCCACCGTGCAGGGCATGATCGCCGATGGCGTGCCGTTCACCGGCTTCCTCTACGCCGGGCTGATGATCGATGGGTCCGGCGCGCCGAAGGTGATCGAGTTCAACGTGCGCTTCGGCGATCCGGAAACCCAGCCGGTGATGCTGCGCCTGCAGACCGACCTGGTGGAACTGGTCGAGGCGGCGATCGACGGCCGCCTGGACCAGGTCGAGGCGCAGTGGGATCGGCGCCCGTCGCTGGGCGTGGTGATGGCGGCCCGCCCCTACCCCGAGGCTCCCGTCACCGGCGATCCCATCTCCGGCCTCGATGCGGTGCCGGCGAAGGCCACGGTGTTCCATGCCGGCACCGCGCTGGACGCCGACGGCCGGGTGGTCAGCGCCGGCGGCCGGGTACTGTGCGTGGCCGCGCTGGGCGACAGCGTGTCCGAGGCCCAGCGCAATGCCTATGCCGGCGTCGATGCGATCCACTGGGCCAACGAATTCCACCGCCGCGACATCGGCTGGCGCGCGATCGCCCGCGAACGCGGCGACGATTGAACGGACAACGCCATGACCCCAGGCAATGCCCAGCTCACCATGTCCCTGCTGATGACCCCGGACATGGCCAACTTCTCCGGCAACGTCCACGGCGGCGCCCTGCTCAAGCTGCTGGACGAGGTCGCCTACGCCTGCGCCAGCCGCTACGCCGGCCGCTACGTGGTCACCCTGTCGGTGGACCAGGTGACCTTCCGCGAGCCGGTCCACGTGGGCGAGCTGGTGACCTTCCTGGCCTCGGTCAACTACACCGGCCGCAGCTCGATGGAGGTCGGAATCAAGGTGGTGACCGAGGACATCCGCTCGCGCTCGGTACGGCATACCAACAGCTGTTTCTTCACCATGGTCGCGGTGGATGCCGAGGGTCGGCCGGTGCAGGTGCCGGCGCGCGAGCCGGCCACCGCCGAAGAACAGCGCCGCTTCGAACAGGGGTGCCAGCGCCGCCAGATCCGCCAGGAACTGGAACAGCGCTATCGCGCGCTGCGCACGGACGCCGCCAGCGTCGCCTGAGCCGGCGGTTCCGGCCGCCGCACGGCGGCTCAGACGTTGGCGTCTTCCGGCGGCAACGCCGTCTGCAACGGCGCGGCGCCTGCACCGTCCGCCCCTTCCGGGCAGCACGCGTCGAGCTGGTAGGAGGTCATCGACAGCGACCCGTAGGCATACCCCTCGACCAGCGTCCTGGCCGGACGCCCCGAAGCGGCGGCCAGGCCGGCGATGTAGAGCAGCGGCAGGAAATGGTCGGGCGTGGGCACGGCCAGGCCGAAGTCGCGATGCGCGACCAGCGAGGGGATCTCCTCCGGCCGTTCCAGCATCAGCTCGCGCGCACGCTCGTCGAACCGCCGCGCCCAGTCGAAGGCGCCGTCCGGCTGGTGCCAGTCGATCGCGCGCAGGTTGTGGACCACGTTGCCGCTGCCGACCACGAGAACGCCGCGCGCGCGCAGCGCGGCCAGCTTCGCGCCCAGCGCCAGGTGCCACTCCGGCGGCCTGCGCGCGTCGATCGACAACTGCACCACCGGGATGTCGGCCTCGGGGAAAGCGTGCACCAGCACCGACCACGTACCGTGGTCGATGCCCCACGCGTCCCGGTCGGCGCCGACATGGTCCGGCCGGACCGCATCGGCGACCTCTTCGACCAGCCCGGGCAGGCCCGGCGCCGGGTACCGCACGTCGAACAGTGCCTGCGGGAACCCGTAGAAGTCGTGGATCGTGCGCGGCCGCGCCATCGCGGTGACCGCGGTGGCGTTGACGTACCAGTGCGCCGATACCGCCAGGATCGCGCGCGGCCGCGGCACCGCGGCGCCGAACGCACGCCAGGCCTCGGTGAAACGGTTGCGCTCCAGCGCGTTCATCGGGCTGCCATGGCCCAGGAAGGCGGCGGGCAGGGGCGGGGCGGCGCTCATCGGGAACCTCGGGCACGGCGCATGGACGATTCCCGACTCTACCCCTGCGGGCGGATCGACGGCATGCGGGCGCCGCAACGCAGCGTTGCCGCCCCGGCGCCGGCGGCACTGCGGGCAGCCGCCGTCTGCTAGGCTCCGCGCAGTCCCGCGGAGACCCGCATGTCCGGCCACAGCCAGTTCGCGCTGCTGACCCAGCGCCGCTTCCTGCCCTACTTCGTCGTCCAGGCCCTGGGCGCCTTCAACGACAACGTCTACCGCCAGGCGATCATCGGCCTGCTGTTCTTCCTGGGCCTGGACACCGGGGAGCGCTCGCTGTACGCGATGCTGGCCCCGGCGATCTTCATCGCGCCCTACTTCCTGTTCTCGGCCATCGCCGGCCAGGTCGCCGAGAAACTCGAGAAGCAGCGCCTGATCGTGATCACCACCGCGATGGAGATCGCGATCATGTCGCTGGCGGCGATCGGCTTCCTGACCACGAACATGCCGGTGCTGCTGGTGGCGCTGTTCTGCACCGGGGTGCAATCGACCCTGTTCGGCCCGGTGAAGTACTCGGTGCTGCCGGCGATCCTCAAGCCGGAGGAGCTGACCGGCGGCAACGGCCTGGTCGAGATGGGCACCTCGATCTCGATCCTGACCGGCATGATCTTCGGTGGCCTGATCTTCCAGATCGCCGGCGCGCACGGCCCGGTGGTGGCGGCCACCGCGATCATTGCCTTGGCGGTGGCCGGCAACCTGGTGGCGCGGCTGATCCCGCGGGTGGACGCCGGCGAACCGGCGTTGAAGGTGCACTGGAACCCGTGGCACGAGTCGCTGGCGATGCTGCGCCTGGCCCGGCGCCAGCGCGGCGTGCGCAACGCGATCCTCGGGGTGTCCTGGTTCTGGTTCTTCGGCACCCTGCTGACCTCGCAGCTGCCGGCCTACGCCGAACTGCACCTGGGCGGGACCGCCAATTCGGCCTCGCTGTACATCTTCGCCCTGGCCCTGTTCTCGATCGGCACCGGCACCGGCTCGCTGCTGTGCGAGAAGCTGTCGGCGCGCACGGTGGAGATCGGCCTGGTGCCGCTGGGCGCGTTCGGCATGAGCGCGTTCCTGCTGGACCTGTACTTCGCCCGCTCCGGCGCCGCGCCGCTGGTCGGCCTGGACGTGCCCGGTTTCCTGGCCCAGCCGGGCAGCGTGCGGATCGTGATCGACCTGCTCGGCATCGGCGTGTTCACCGGCTTCTTCGTGGTGCCGCTGTTCGCGCTGATCCAGAGCCGTACCCCGGCGTCGGAGATGTCGCGGGTGTTCGCCGCGGTGAACATCCAGAACTCGCTGTTCATCGTCGCCGCGGCCGGCACCGGCATCCTGCTGCAGACGGTGCTGCACTGGACCATCCCGCAGGTGCTGCTGGCGCTGGCGATCGCCAATGCGCTGGTGGCGCTGTGGATCTTCAGCATCGTGCCCGAGTTCCTGATGCGGTTCCTGAGCTGGCTGCTGGTGCGCGCGCTGTACCGGCTGCGCCCGCGCGGCATCGAGGAACACGTGCCGGACGAAGGCCCGGCGGTGCTGGTGTGCAACCACGTCAGCTACATGGACGCACTGATCCTGGCCGCCAGCATCCCGCGCCCGGTGCGCTTCGTCATGTACTACCGGATCTTCAACATCCCGGTGATGAGCTGGATCTTCCGCACCGCCAAGGCCATCCCGATCGCCGGGGCGCGCGAGGACCCGGCGCTGATGCAGCGCGCCTTCGACGAGATCGACGCGACCCTGGCCGAGGGCGAGATCGTATGCATCTTCCCGGAGGGCGCGCTGACGAAGGACGGGGAGATCGCGCCGTTCAAGTCCGGGGTGGAGAAGGTCCTCGAACGCGCGGCCGAGGCCGGCCGGCCGGTGCCGGTGGTGCCGATGGCCCTGCGCGGGATGTGGGCCAGCATGTGGAGCCGGCGCGGCGACCGCGACCAGAGCGGACTGCTGGAACGGATGCGGGTACCGCGGCGATTCCGCGCCCACGTGGACGTGGTGGCGGCCCCGCCGCTCGAAGGCCCGGTGTCGGCCGCCGCACTGGAAGCCCAGGTCCGCGCCCTGCGCGGCGACGCCGCCTAGGACATCCAGCCTTTGCCGGCGCGCCACCGGCTCGGTTAGGCTTGGGCGCAGACGTTTCCCGCTTGCCCCCGTCCCCATTCCGCCGCCGCCAGGAGTTCCCCGATGAGCTACGTCCCGCCCCCCGCCCCGAACGCCGCGCCGGTGAACGAGCCGATCCCCAACTACCTGGCCTGGGCGATCATCGCCACCGTGCTGGCCACCTGCCTGTGCTGTCCGCTGGGCTTGGTCGGCATCGTCGCCATTGTGTTCGCGGCCAAGGTCAACAGCCTGCTGCAGCAGGGCGACGTCGCCGGCGCGCGCCGTGCCTCGGCCAACGCCAAGATCTGGTGCTGGGTGGCCACCGTGCTGGCGATCATCGGCGCGCTGTGGACGATCTACTTCTTCTCGACCGGCGGCTGGGCCGAGTACCAGGAGCTGATCGAGCAGATGCAGCACATGCAGTAGGCCGGCCCGATGGCCGCTTCGCGCACGCTGTGGGTCGTGGGCCTGGCGTCGGCCGCAGTCGCGGTCGGCGCCGGCGTGTGGTTGCTGCGCACCTTCGACCCGAACCTGGCGGGAAGCCCCTTCCCGCCGTGCATGTTCCACGCGTTCACCGGCCTGTACTGCATCGGCTGCGGCCTGACCCGCGGTCTGCATGCGCTGGTCCACGGCGACATCGCCGGCGCGTTCGCGATGAATCCGCTGGGAATGCTGATGCTGCCCCTGATGCCGCTGATGGCGGCCTGGGACAAGGGCTGGCAGCCGCGCGCGCTGCGGCCGCTGATGGAGGTGGCGATGCAGCCGAAGCTGTGGCTGTGGCTGCTGCCCACCTACTGGGTTGCCAGGAACTTGCCCTGGTTCCCGTTCACCCTGCTCGCACCCGGTTGATCCCCGGGTTCAGCTCACCCAGCCGGCGATGATCAGCAGCGCCAGCAGCGCCAGCCACAGCAGCAGCATCCGCCACACCAGACTCATCGCGTCGCGCAGCTCGACCAGGTCGCCGGTCTCGGGCAAGGGCTGGCCTTCGCGCAGGTAGTCATCGGCTTCTTCGGCCAGTTCGCCGCGCACGGCCGCCCGCGCACAGGCCTCGAGGAAGGCGCTGTCGGCCTGCCAGCGGTCGCCGCCGGCGCCGCGCCAGGCGCGGAACACGCGATCGAAGTTGCCGGCCAGGGCCAGGGCCAGCGCCATCAGTTGCGCCACCGGCCACTCCAGCCAGCGCAGCAGCGTGCGCGCGCCCTCGGCGTTCTCCGCCGGGAGCAGGCCGGCATCGGCCAGCGTGGCACGCTCGACCAGGCGGTACAGCAGCGCCCCGGCCGGCCCCAGCAGCAGGAACCACAACAACGGCGCGAACCAGCGACGCAGGGCGCTGCGCATCGTCGCGCCAGGCAGTTCCGATCCTTGCGCCAGCGCCACGCCCGGTTCGGGCGCCAGCCGTGCCAGGCAGTCGCGCCGGGCCTGCGGATCCTGCGCGTCCAGCACGGCTTCCACGTCGGTGTCCAGGTCGCGCGGGCCCCAGGTCCAGACCAGCACCAGCACGCCGAGCACCAGGCTCCCCAGCCCGAACAGCCGCCCCCCCAATGCGAACTGGATCAGCGCCAGCGCCAGCACCGGCGGCAGCAGCGCCAGCCAGATGCCATGGCGCCGGCGCCAGAATGCGCCCTCGGAGGCATGCGCACCCAGCCATTCGAGCCAGTGGGCGAACCACTGGAACTGGCGCATCGCCGCCACCAGCGCGGGGGCGACATGGCCCAGCACCAGTGCGGCGATGACGGCGACCAGGGTGACGAACATGGCGGCGGATCCCTCCCTCTGCGGCGATTCTAGCCGCACGCCGCCGCCGCGGACGCTAAGCCGGCGTGAGCATCGGCCCGTGCCGGTACCAGTCCCGGATCAGGGAGCGGGCGATCGAGATCGCCGGGGCCAGGCTGATTGCTCCGGGATCGCCCCCATCCGGCTCCGAACCGTCGCGGTGCAGGGCCGCGCCGATTTCCTCGCGGGTGAACCAGCGCGCCTCCTCCAGTTCGTCGTCCACCCGCGGCGGGTCCGGTTCGGCCAGGGCCTGGAAGCCGAGCATCAGCGCGCCGGGGAACGGCCACGGCTGCGCACCCAGGTAGCGGCAGGCGCGCACCCGCACGCCAGTCTCCTCGTGGACTTCGCGCACCACGGCCTGTTCCGGGGCCTCGCCGGGCTCGACGAAACCGGCAAGCACCGACCAGCGCCGCGGCGCCCAGGTGGGCTGGCGGCCCAGCAGCAGCCGCTCGCCGTCGCTGACCGCCACGATCACCGCCGGGTCGACCCGTGGATAGTGGTCGTTGCCGCACTGTGCGCAATGGCCGACGAAGCCGCCGCGGTCGAATGCCACCGTGCCGCCGCACACCCCGCAATAGCGGGTGCGCGCTTGCCAGTACAGCATGCCGCGGGCATAGGCGAACGCGCTGGCGGCCGCGTCCGGCCACAGTGCGGCGGCGCGGCGCAGGTCGATCCATTGCACCGCCCGCAGCGCCGGCACCGTGGCCGCGTCCAGGGCGAACCAGGCCTGGCCGCCGGCGTTGCCGAGGAAGATCGCCGTGCCCGGACCGCCCCCCAGGTCGCCGCCCAGCAGCCGCAGCAGCCCGCCCCCCGCATCGGCGGCGGCCCGCCCCTCGCCGTCGAGCACCAGCAGGCGCGCGCCGGGCCACAGCGATCGCAGGGCCGCGGCGTCACCGCGCAATGCCGCGGCGCGGTCCAGCGCGGCGTCCCGGAATGCGAAGCCTTCGAGATCGGCCGGCGAGGGCACGGCCGCTCAGACCGTGAAACTGCTGCCGCAGCCGCAGGTGGTCCTGGCGTTGGGGTTGCGGATCACGAACTGCGCCCCGCCCAGGCCCTCGCTGTAGTCGACCTCGGCGCCCATCAGGTACTGCAGGCTCAGCGGATCGACCAGCAGGGTCACCCCGTCGGTGGCCACGGCCATGTCGTCCTCGGCCTGGTTCTCGTCGAACTCGAAGCCGTACTGGAAGCCGGAGCAGCCGCCGCCCTGGATGTAGACGCGCAGCTTGAGGTCGGCGTTGCCTTCCTCGGCGATCAGTTCGCGGACCTTGGACGCAGCCGCGGGGCTGAACCGCAACGGCTGCTCGAGCTGCTGGTAGCTGGGATGGAGGAGTTCCATGCCGCTCAGGATGGGGCCGCGACGGCCCCTACTCAAGCCTTGGCCGACTTGGCCGCGGTGATCGGCGTGGCGGCCTCGGCCGACACGGCGGCGGGGTCGACCCCGGCGGCCGCATGCACCAGGCGTCCGGTCAGCTGCGCCCCGGCGCTCATTTCCACCACGGTGTAGTAGACATTGCCCTGCACCCGCGCCTTCTGCGCCAGTTCGACCCGCTCGCCGGCGTGGACGTCGCCGTTCAGGGTGCCGTTGACGATCACCACCGGCACGTGAACCTCGCCCTCGATGGTGCCGGCCTCGGCCAGCACCAGGCTGGCCGGCCGGCCCTCGATCGCCAGCACCTTGCCGACGATGCGGCCTTCCACGTACAGCCCGCCGCTGAATTCCAGGTCGCCGCGGATGGTCATGTCCGGGCCGATCAGGGTATCGATGGCGAACCCATCGCGCTGGTTCGACTTGTTCTTGAACACGGTCACTTGCCCCCTCCGCTTGTCGCGGGTTTCCAGTCGAAAGTCTGCTCGACGCCCCCCGCGCCGCCACGCAACGAGACTCGCACACGTTGCGGGGTGAAATCCTTGGGCAGCATCACGTTGCCGCCCAGTTCCTGGAAATACCGGAACGAATAGTCCTGCCCCGGCGCCCCGGTCTTCTGGTGCAGCTCGTCCCAGCCGATGGTGGCCAGCTTGCCGGCGCGCACGCCCTCCACCGAGAAGCGCAGTTGGCCCTGGCTGATCGCACCGCGATTCAGGTTCTGGGTCAACACTGCGCGGTAGTTCCAGGTGCCGGCGTCGGTCGGGGTGAACTCGATCGAATGCACGTTCAGGCCCTTGCGTTGCGCGGTCGAGCCGACCAGGCGCTCGTAGAAGGCCACGTCCGCGCGCAACGAGGCGATTTCCTCGTCGCGCTCGGCCAGCGAGGACTGCAGCTCGCCGTTGGCCGCGCGGCTGATCTGGTCCGAGCGCGCCAGGGTCACCATGCGCTGGTTGAGCTCGTCGAGCTGGCGCTTCTGCTGGGTGGCGGTGCGCTCGGCGGCGCGCAGCTGGCCGCGCACGTCGCCCTGCGCGGGCGTGGCGCGCCAGCCCGCCAGCAGCCACATCGCCCCGAGCGACAACAGCCAGGCCACGGCGATGGCCACGATCCAACCGCGGGCGGGCAGCCCGGTCTGGCTGGGAACGACCTGGAAACGGGGAACGGGTTCGGTCATGGGACGGCGCGGCCGGCCGGCCGGGGGCCGGTGGTTTCTGCCTATACTTCGGGGCGAGGGGGCAGTCTAGCGCAGCCCCCGCCGGATCCGGGACCGCGCCGGTCGGTCGCAGCAGGAGTTTCCATGACCGAAGCCCACATCTATGTGATCGGCATCCTGCTGGCCTGGATGGCCGGCATCCGCGCCTACCTGACCGTGTTCGGGGTCGGCCTGGCCGGGCTGATGGGCTGGGTCGAGCTGCCACCGGCGCTGGAACCGACCATGTCGTGGTGGGTGCTGGGTACCTGCGGCCTGCTGTCGGTAGCCGAGTTCTTCGCCGACAAGATCCCCGGCGTGGACTCGGTCTGGGACCTGCTGCAGACCTTGGCCCGGGTACCGGCCGGGGCCTTCCTCGCCGCCGCCACCCTTTCGCCCGACGGCCAGTTGAGCACCGGCGCACTCGCCGCCGGGGCCGGCATCGCCCTGACCAGCCACGGGCTCAAGGCCGGCACCCGGGCCCTGCTCAACACCTCGCCGGAACCGGCCAGCAACTGGGTGGCGTCCACCGCCGAGGACGCGGTGGTCATCGGTGGCCTGGCCCTGGCGATCGCCCATCCCTGGATCGCCCTGGTGGTGGTGCTCGGCGCGAGCCTGCTGGGCGCGCTGCTGGTGTGGTGGGTGTGGCGCACGCTCAGCCGCGGCGTGCGCCGCCTGTTCGCGCCACCGGCCACCTGACCCGGCCGCCATGGCGCGCGGACTTGTCGCGGCGAGTGCATCTGGTCACATAATGCGGTCCCAGCCGGGGGAACGCTGATGACCGTACGAGAACCCGCTTCGGTGCCGGAGGATGCGGCTGCGCGCCAACGGATGCGCGCCGAGACCCCGCCAGCGCACTACTGGCGGCGCTGGGTCGGCGATGCCGCCCCCGGCGACGATGCTCCGCCGCTGGCGGCGGCTTCCGCATCCGATCCAGTCGACACCGCGCCACCCGGCGCGGGCGCCGCGGCGAAGGCCGGCGGCGATCCCGATGCCTCCCCCTATCGGGTGCTGATCGTGGAGGACGACCGCACCCAGGCGCTGTTCGCGCAGAGTGTGCTGCACGGCGCCGGGATGAAGGCCGAGGTGCAGATGCAGCCGGACGGAGTGATCGAGGCGATCGGCCGCTTCGATCCGGACCTGATCCTGATGGACCTGCACATGCCCGGCCTGGACGGCATGCGCCTGACCTCGCTGATCCGCCAGCAGCCGGCGTTCCAGCTGCTGCCGATCGTGTTCCTCACCGGCGACCCGGACCCGGAGCGCCAGTTCGAGGTGCTGGAGAGCGGCGCCGACGACTTCCTGACCAAACCGATCCGCCCGCGCCACCTGATCGCCGCCGTCTCCAACCGGATCCAGCGCACCCGCGCCCAGTTGCGCCAGCCGGTGCCGCGCCAGGGCGTGCTGCGCAGCCACCCGGATACCGGCCTGGCCACCCGCAGCTGGCTGCTGCAGCAGGTCGACGAAGCCCTGCGCGACGGGGCCCACGGCGGCCTGTTCTTCATCGAGATCGCCAGTGCGCTGGGTCTGCGCGAACGCTACGGCTATGCCGCGTTCGAACGCCTGATGGCCCAGGCCGGGATCTGCCTGGCCCGGATCGTGGCCCCGGCGCCGCTGGCCCGGCTCAACGACAACAGCTTCCTGGCCCTGCTCCGCGACGAGGACGAATCGACCTTGGAGCGGATCGCCCGCGACCTGCGCAACAGCCTGGCCGCGCAGGGCTTCCCGCTGCGCGACGACGAGCAGGTGCAACTGCGCAGCGCGGTCGGCTATGCCGCGTTGTCGGCCGGCTTCGAGGATGCGGGCTCGGCCCTGGAGGCAACCGAACGCAGCGCACTGCAGGCCCGTCTGCACAGCGATGGCGTGGCCATCTACGTGCCGCCCAGCGACAGCGAGGCGCAGGAGCGCATGGCCCTGCTCGACGGCCAGCTCGAGCTGGCCTACCAGCCGATCGTGGCCGTGGCCGGCAACGAGCAGGCCCAGTACCAGGTGCTGCTGCGCCTGCGCCGCTCCGACGGCACCCTGCTCTCGGCCGCGCAGGTGGTACCCGCGGCCGAGGCCAGCGGCCGCATCGCCGACCTCGACCAGCAGGTGATGGAGCATGCGCTGGACATGATCTGCGAACGCAAGGCCGCCGGCACCCCGCTGCGCCTGTTCGTGTCGCAGTCGCCGCGCACCCTGGCGCGCGAGGCCTTCGCCGACTGGCTGCTGCAGACGATCGCCGGGCGCGGCATCGACGGCACCTCGCTGGTGATCGACCTGCGCCTGGGCGACGCACTGATCCACAGCGTGACCCTGGACGGCTTCTGCCGCCGGCTGATGGCCGCAGGCGTGCAGTTCTGCCTGAGCCAGTTCGAACCGGGCACCGAGGCCGACGCGCTGCTCAACCAGTTGCCGCTGGGCTACGTGCGCATGGCCGGCCGCTTCGCCGGCGCGCACGCCGACGCCCAACTGCGCGACCAGCTGCGCGGCACCATCGACCAGGCCCACCGCCTGGGCCTGCAGGTGATCGGCCAGCAGATCGAAGACCCGCAGGCGGCCGCGGCGATGTGGATGGGCGGCATCGACTACATCCAGGGCAACCTGGTCAGTTCGGTCGGCACCGAACTGGACTTCGATTTCCAGAGCGCGGTGCTTTGATGGCCTCGTCCGGGCATCGCCGCGTCTGGTCCGTGCTCACCGCCATGGTGGGGGCGTGCACGGCGGCGGCGGTCTGGCTGGGCCTGCGCGGCGACGCCGGCGCGTCCTGGTGGTGGCTGGCGGGATGGCTGGCCCTGGCCGCCCTGGCGCTGGCGCTGCTGGCGCTGCTGGCCGGCAATGCCCAGGCGCGCGACCTCAACGAGGCCCAGGCCCGCGCCGCCGCGGCCGAGGACGAATGCACCCTGTTGCAGCGCGACGTCAACCGCCACGACCAGCTCGAACAGCAGCTGCTGCAGGCCAAGCGCGCGGCCGAGTCGGCGGCACTGGCCAAGGGCGAGTTCCTGGCCACGATGAGCCACGAGATCCGCACCCCGCTCAACGGCATCATCCCGATGCTGGACCTGATCGCGCGCGGCAAGCTGGCCCCCGACCAGCGCGAGATGCTGCGCACCGCGCACGAATCCTCGCAGCAGCTGCTGCGCATCGTCGACGACATCCTCGACTACTCCAAGCTCGAGGCCAACCGCCTGGAACTGGAGATCACCAGCTTCAACCTGCGCGAACTGCTCGAGGCGGTGATGCAGCTGATGCAGCGCCCGGCCGAGGGCAAGGGCCTGCGTCTGGAATTGAACATCGATCCCAACGTGCGCCTGCCGGTGCGCGGCGACCCGGTGCGCCTGCGCCAGGTACTGACCAACCTGATCGGCAACGCGGTCAAGTTCACCGAGCGCGGCAGCATCCAGCTGGGCGTGCGTCGGCTGGGCGAGACCGCCGCCCAGCACCTGCTGCGGATCGAGGTCCGCGACACCGGCATCGGCATCGGCCACGCCCAGCAGCAGCGGCTGTTCCGCGCCTTCACCCAGGCCGACGCCTCGACCACCCGCCTGTATGGCGGCACCGGCCTGGGCCTGGCCATCTGCAAGCGCATCGTCGATCTGATGGGCGGCCGCATCGGCGTGCAGTCCGAGCCGGGCCAGGGCTCGACCTTCTGGTTCGAGATCCCGCTGCTGAAGGTGATCGGCGACGTGCAGATCCGCCAGACCGCGCACGACGCGCGCCGGGTGCTGGCGATCACCCCGAACCTGCGCCTGCGCCAGCGCATCGCCCTGCTGCTGCCGAACTGGGGCGCGACCGTCAGCATCGTGGAAACCACCCAGGAAGCGCTGGAGCGGCTGCGCCAGCCGGTCGCGCCCGGCAGCCAGGGCATCGTCGCGGTCCTGGCCGACTATGACGGACTGCGCCACAGCGCGCGTGCGCTGCACCGCGCATTGCGCCGCAACCCCGCCCATTCGGAAGTGCGGCTGCTGTGGCTGTACGGCGAGGAAGCCATCCCCGAGGAACTGCGCGAAGGCGCCGACGTACTGCCCCGGCAGGCGCCGGACGCCGACCTGCGCAGCGCCCTGCTCGACCCGCAACCCGCCTCCGCCACGACGAAGGACGCCGCCTCCGAACTGCCGGCCGAACCCGAGGACGCCGAACCGGCCGCCGCCGCCGGCCCGCCGCCGCGAATGCTGCTGGTGGAGGACAACCCGGTCAACCTGCTGGTGGCGCAGAAACTGCTGTCGGTGCTCGGCTACGACTGCGACACTGCCGCCAACGGCGAAATCGCGCTCGCGCACATGGCCAGCGGCGTCTACGACCTGGTGCTGATGGACTGCCAGATGCCGGTGCTGGACGGCTATTCGGCCACCCGCCGCTGGCGCGAGATCGAATCCAACCAGGCACCCGGCCACCATCTGCCGATCGTGGCGATGACCGCCAATGCCATGGCCGGCGACCGCCAGCGCTGCCTGGACGCAGGCATGGACGACTACCTGTCCAAGCCGGTCACCCGCGACCATCTCGATGCCTGCCTGTCGCGCTGGCTGCGTGCCGCACCGGCACGCACCGCGGCGCGCCCGCCGGCCGCGACCGCCGCGGCGGTCGATGTCCCGCCGCCCGCCAGGCCCGCGGCGGCGGCCTTGCCCGATCCGGCACCGCTGCCGGAAACCGCGTTCTTCCCCGCCGCCCCGCCGCCGCGGCGTTCCGACGAACCGGCGTCCACGCCGCGTCCGAGCATCGCCCTGGCACCGGGAATGCCCATCTTCGCCCCTCCCGCCGTGGCGCCTGCCGCCGTCCAGGAGCCCGCCATGCCCTCATTCGCCGAGGCCCCGCCGTCCGCCCTGCCGCCCCCGCCGCCGGTGCTGGAGCCGGAGATGCTGGACGAGCTGCGCGAAATCGCCGGCGACGAGGCCATGACCATCGTCAACCTGTTCCTGGAAGACGCCCCGCGCCTGGTGCGGCTGCTGGAGCAGGCCTCGGCGATCCCGGACCTGGAAGTGATGCGCGAAGCCGCGCACGCGCTGAAATCCTCGAGCGCCAACGTCGGCGCGCTGGCGCTGTCGGCCGCGGCCAAGCGCATCGAACTGGGTGCGCGCGCCCACGCCCTGGACCGGCCGGCCGTGGCCGTGGCGCTGCTGATCGCCGAATTCGCGCGCGCGCGGGTGGCCCTGCAGGGCTGGCTCTCGGCCAGCCAGGCCCCGGCTCAGTCCTCGAGCTTGCTCAACAGGTAGTTCGGCTCGCCGATCCGCCCGATCAGGTCCAGCTGGGTCTCCAGCCAGTCCACGTGCTCCTCCTCGGAATCGAGGATCTTCACCAGCAACTGGCGGCTGACGTAGTCGCCGATCGAGTCGGCATGGGCCACCGCCTCGCGCAGCAGCGGGATGGCTTCCATCTCCAGCGCCAGGTCGCACTCGAGCACTTCGCGCGGGCCCTCGCCGATGCGCAGCTTGCCCAGTGCCTGGAAGTTCGGCAGCCCCTCCAGGAACAGGATCCGCTCGGCCAGCGCGTCGGCGTGCTTCATCTCGTCGATCGAGGCCTTGTACTCGTGCTCGGCCAGCTCCTTCAGGCCCCAGTTCTTCAGCATCTTGGCGTGCAGGAAGTACTGGTTGATCGCGGTGAGCTCGTTGTAGAGCACCTTGTTGAGGTACCCGATGACCTTGGCGTCGCCCTTCATGGCGGTGCTCCGTGCGGCGGAAAACGCGCGCACTCTAGCGCGCCGCACCCGGCGGCGGGGGAACGCGAATCGTGATCATTGCCGGGTGGCGCGGGAAAGCCGTCCGCCAGCACCCTTCGCTTGCGGCCTGACGATCGGCATACGCATCGTGCGGGTTGCAGAGCGGACCGTGAATCCACCGCGCCGGGTTCATGCCGCGCGCAACAGCGCACCGCCCGGAACGCACGCTCAGGCGGCGATGGCCAGCACCGGCAAGGGCAGTTCGGACTGCATCTCCGCGATCATGTCCGCGGCCATGTCCAGGCAGGAACCGCAGTTGGCGCCGCAGCCGGTGCGCATGGTCAGTTCGCCCACGCTGCCGCAGCCCTTCTCCACCGCTTCGCGGATGTGGCGGTCGGTGACACCGTTGCAGAGGCAGACGTACACGGGCGGGCTCCGGCGCGGGAGGCGTTGCGCCCATTCCAGCAACAATGAGAATCGATGTCAATTGCGAGAATGTCGCATTCAGCCTGAATACGGCTCAGCCCGGGGAACGGCTCCCGCGGGATCCCCGCGGCCCGCGCGCGCCGGGCGGGCGTCGGCGCGGACGGTCGTGGCCGGCACTGCTG
>JAFLEA010000023.1 GCA_017302035.1 Lysobacterales bacterium | reverse complement strand
CGCACCGCGCAGGCCGCCCAGCGGATTGCGGATCTCGTGGGCGAGCTGCCGGATCATGCGGCGGCTCGCGTCCCGCTGGCTGATGAGGGCGTGCTCCCGGTCGATCTGCCGCCACTGGGTGGCGTCGGGCAGTTCCACGAGCACCCGGTGGCCGGTGCCCCGCAGCGGCGACACGTGGCAGGCCACCTCGATGGGCGCCTCGCCCTGGTGGGGCGCGCTGATGCTGACCAGCTGGCCGAACAGTTCGCCTTCGGCCGAAGCCCGGCGGACGAGTTCCTCGATGGTGCGCAGGCCCGGCACGAGGGCATGCAGCGGGCGGCCCAGGCTGGCCCGGGGGCTGAGGCCAAGGAGATCCTCGGCGCCGGCGTTCAGGTAGAGGATGGTGCCGTCGGGATCGACCACCAGCACCGCGGTGGCGAGGCTGGCCAGCAGGTCGTTGGGCGCGAGCGCTGGTGGGTCTAGGGGCGCGCGGGCGGCCTTGGCAGAGGCGGAATCGGGTTGGGCAGCGCCGTCTGGCGCACGAAGAACCGGGTCGTGAGGCTCGCCGCCATCACCGTGCCCGCTGCGTCCAGCACTTCCACCTGCAGCGAGTGCTCCCCGCGGAACACCTCCGCGAAGCGGATCCGTCGGCTGCCCGGCTCCGCCGTTGCCTGCCGGCCATCCAGCGTGAACCGCAGGGAGTGACCCGGCTGCAACTCCGGCTGCACCGCCGCCGCGACGTCCAGTTGGCCCTCGATGTTCCAAAGCGTCTGTTCCTGCGCCGGGCTCGTGATCGTCAGCGACTGGTAACGGACAAACTCCGGGGCGGCGTCGGTGTCGTCCTGGCTGGTGGCCGGGTCGACGTCAGTGCCGGTACCGCTCGCCGGTGGGCTGACCGCGATGGTGACCCGCTCGGCGCCGGCCTGGGGCCGGTCCGAGTAGTGGGTCTGGCCATTGGCATCGGTCCAGCGGAAGACGTCCACCGAACCGAGGACGGTGACCGGAACGAGTGCGAGGAGAAGGGCAAGCGGCCGCATCCTTCAAGCATACGCCCCGGCCCCGGGGCCAACCAGCGTCCGGTCCGCTGCAGTGCGGACCGGACGCGGTCGACCGTCGTGCCTCTAGAGGCTGTAGTACAGCTCGAACTCGAGCGGGTGGGTCGCCATGCGAACCCGGGTGACCTCGGCCATCTTCAGCGAGATGTAGGCGTCGATCAGGTCGTCGCTGAACACGTTGCCGGCCTTGAGGAAGTCCCGGTCCTTGTCGAGGGCCTCGAGGGCCTGCTCCAGGGAGAAGCAGACCTTCGGGATCTTGGCGTCCTCCTCCGGCTCCAGGTCGTACAGATCCTTGTCCATGGCTTCGCCCGGATTGATCTTGTTCTGGATGCCGTCGAGGCCGGCCATCATCATGGCGGCAAAGGCGAAGTACGGGTTCGCCATGCTGTCCGGGAAGCGCACTTCGATCCGGCGGCCCTTCGGGTTGGAGATGAAGGGAATGCGGATGGAAGCGGACCGGTTGCGGGCCGAGTAGGCCAGCATCACGGGCGCCTCGAAGCCGGGGACCAGCCGCTTGTAGCTGTTGGTGCTCGGGTTGGTCAGGGCGTTGATGGCCTTGGCGTGCTTCATGATGCCGCCGATGTAGTACAGCGCGGTCTGGGACAGGCCGCCGTACAGGTCACCGGTGAACAGGTTCTTGCCGCCCTTGGCCAGCGACTGGTGCACGTGCATGCCGCTGCCGTTGTCGCCCACGAGGGGCTTCGGCATGAAGGTGGCGGTCTTGCCGTAGGCGTGGGCGACGTTCTGCACCACGTACTTCAGGATCTGCACTTCATCGCCCTTGGCGGTGAGGCTGCCGAACTTCACGCCAATCTCGCACTGGCCGGCGGTGGCGACCTCGTGGTGGTGCACTTCGACGCCGAGGCCCATTTCCTCGAGCGTAAGGCACATCTGGGAGCGGATGTCCTGCAGGGCGTCGACCGGCGGCACGGGGAAGTAGCCACCCTTGATGCCCGGCCGGTGGCCGGTGTTGCCGTTCTCGTACTCCTTGCGGGAGTTCCAGGCGCCCTCCTCCGAGTCGATCCGGTAGAAGGAGCCGTGCATGTCGGCGCCGTAGCGGACGTCGTCGAAGATGAAGAATTCGTTCTCGGGGCCGAAGAAGGCCTGGTCGGCGATGCCGGTGGACTTCAGGTAGGCCTCGGCGCGCTTCGCGGTCATGCGCGGACAACGGGAGTAGCCCTGCATCGTGGAGGGCTCGTACACGTCGCAGCGGATCGACACCGTGGTGTCTTCCATGAAGGGGTCCACGAGGGCGCTGGCCGCGTCGGGCATCAGCACCATGTCGGATTCCTGGATGCCCTTCCAGCCGGCGATGGAGGAACCGTCGAACATCTTGCCGTCTTCGAAGAAGCTGGCGTCGACCGTGTGGGCGGGGATCGTGAGGTGCTGCTCCTTGCCGCGGGTGTCGGTGAAGCGCAGGTCGACGAACTTGGCCTCCTTCTCCTTGAGAAGGTTCAGGGCATTGGCAGGCGTAGACATTTCGGCTCCTTACGGTAGGGGACGGTGATGCGAAAACGGCCGGCGGCGGCGCTGTAGGAATTGGTGATGGCCGCGGCGGTGCCCAATCCTATTGCAACAGCCGTGCCAAAAGCGAGCGGAACGTAAGTTATTGTCCGGGCTAGGAAAGGCTCCGAACGGGAGTCGCCAGCTGCTTCATTGTGGGGCGAGCCGCGGATCGTGCGCACAACAATGGTGCAGGTTCGGTGCCGGGCGGGCCCCGGGCCGGCCCACCTTACGTCGCCTGGCATCAACGCTATACTGCCGCGCCCTCCCCGGCTTCGGACCCGCCGCTTGACCGCTTCCAAACGCCCCCGGACGTTCCAGGACCTCATTCTGGCGTTGCAGCGCTACTGGGCTGAACAGGGGTGCGTGATCCTCCAGCCCTACGACATGCCGATGGGCGCGGGCACATTCCATGCGGCCACGTTCCTGCGGGCCGTGGGCCCGGAGCCCTGGAGCGCGGCCTACGTGCAGCCGAGCCGCCGCCCCACCGACGGGCGCTACGGCGAGAATCCCAACCGGCTGCAGCACTATTACCAGTTCCAGGTGGTCATCAAGCCCTCGCCCCTCGGCATCCAGCAGCTGTACCTGGACTCCCTCCGGGCGCTGGACCTCGACCCCCTCGTCCACGACATCCGCTTCGTCGAGGACAACTGGGAATCGCCCACCCTCGGCGCCTGGGGCCTGGGCTGGGAGGTGTGGCTCAACGGCATGGAGGTGACCCAGTTCACCTACTTCCAGCAGGCCGGCAGCCTGGAGTGCCGACCGGTGCTGGGCGAGATCACCTACGGCCTGGAACGGCTGTGCATGTACCTGCAGAACGTGGACAACGTCTACGACCTGGTGTGGACGGTGGGGCCGCAGGGCGTGGTGACCTACGGCGACGTCTACCACCAGAACGAAGTCGAGCAGAGCACCTACAACTTCGAGTACGCCAACGTGGCCGAACTGTTCCACCGCTTCGACGCCTGCGAGGCCGAGGCGTTGGCGCTGGTCGAGGCCGGGCTGCCGCTGCCGGCCTACGAGCAGGTGTGCAAGGCCAGCCACAGCTTCAACCTGCTCGACGCGCGCCGCGCGATCTCGGTCACTGAACGCCAGCGCTACATCCTGCGCGTGCGCAGGCTCGCCCAGGCCGTGGCCGAGGCGTACCACGCACAGCGCGAGAAGCTGGGTTTCCCCGGATTGAAGCAGAAGAACAACTGAGTCCCCGTCACCATGAGCGAATCCAAACCCCTGCTGATCGAACTGGGCACCGAGGAACTGCCGGTCAAGGCGCTGCCCGGGCTGGCGCAGGCGTTCTTCGACGGTATGGTCGCCGCGCTGGGCAAGCGCGGGATCGATGCCGACCTGGGCGACGCGCGGCCGCTGCACACGCCGCGCCGGCTGTCCGTGCTGCTGCCGGGCGTGGCGGTCGAGCAGCCCGAACAGGCTTCGGAAGTGCTGGGGCCGTACCTCAACATCGCCCTGGATGCCGAAGGCAAGCCGACCAAGGCGCTGGAGGGCTTCGCCGCCAAGGCCGGGGTGGACTGGACCGTCCTGGAGCGCACCCGCGACGCCAAGGGCGAGCGCTTCGTGCACCGTTCGCTGCGCACGGGCGCGCGCACCGCCGAGCTGCTCCCGGACATCGTGGCCGAGGCCATCGCGGGCATGCCGATCCCCAAGCCGATGCGCTGGGGCGGCCACGACCACGCCTTCGCCCGCCCGGTGCACTGGCTGGTGGCGCTGCTGGGCGACGCGGTGGTGCCGATGCGGCTGCTGGGCGTGGAATCGGACCGGATGAGCCGCGGCCACCGCTTCGAGCACGACAAGCCGGTGTGGATCGGGCAGCCGGGCGACTACGTGGACGCGCTGCGCGCCGCGCACGTGCTGGTCGATCCGGCCGAGCGCCGCGCGCGCATCGTCGCCGAGGTCGAGCAGGCGGCGCGCCAGGCTGGCGGCGACGCGCGCATCACCGACGACAACCTCGAGCAGGTGGTGTGCCTGACCGAGTGGCCGGCGGCGGTGCTGTGCGGCTTCGAGCGCGACTTCCTGGCGGTGCCGCAGGAAGCGCTGGTCGAGACCATGGAGGTCAACCAGAAATTCTTCCCGGTGCTGGACGACGGCGGCCGGCTGACCGAGCACTTCATCGGCATCGCCAACATCGAGTCGCGCGACCCGGTGCAGGTGCGCAAGGGTTACGAGCGGGTGATCCGGCCGCGCTTCGCCGACGCGCGCTTCTTCTTCGACGAGGACCTCAAGCAGGGCCTGGAGTCGATGGGCGCGGGCCTGAAGACCGTCACCTACCAGGCCAAGCTGGGCACGGTGGCCGACAAGGCCGCGCGCGTGGGCGCACTGGCGCAGGCCATCGCCGCGCAGGTCGGCGCAGACCCGGCGCAGGCGCGCCGCGCCGCGCAGTTGTGCAAGAACGACCTGCAGTCGCGCATGGTCAACGAGTTCCCCGAACTGCAGGGCATCGCGGGCCGCCACTACGCACTGGCCGCCGGCGAGCCGAAGGAAGTCGCGCTGGCCATCGACGAGGCCTACCGGCCGCGCTTCGCCGGCGACGACATCGCGCTGTCGCCGCTGGGCAAGGTGCTGGCGATCGCCGAACGCCTGGACACCCTGGCCGGCGGTTTCGCCGCCGGACTCAAGCCCACCGGCAACAAGGATCCGTTCGCGCTGCGGCGCAATGCGCTGGGACTGGCGCGGACGGTGATCGAAAGCGGCTACGATTTCGACCTCATGGCGCTGATCCAGAAGGCCCATGAAGCCGTCACGATGTCCATGTCCGAGGTCGTGCTTCGACAGAAGACCGACGCGGCGCACAAGGCAAGGGAAGCAGGGGTCGAGACGCCTGCCGGCCACTCGAACCTGCGCTCGCTTGCTGCCTCGGAGCTGAGCGAGGTCTACGATTTCATTCTCGACCGTCTGCGCGGCTACTACGCCGACAAGGGCGTGCCGGCCGCGCAGTTCAACGCCGTGGCCGAGCTCAAGCCGGCCTCGCTGTACGACTTCGACCGCCGGATCGACGCGATCGGCACCTTCGCCGCGCTGCCGGAAGCCGAAGCGCTGGCCGCGGCCAACAAGCGCATCGGCAACATCCTGAAGAAGGCCGACATCGATATCCCGGCGATGGAGGACGTGGCGCTGCTGGCCGAACCCGCCGAACGCGCACTGGCCGAGGCGGTGGAAGCCGCGCTGGACGACAGCAACGCCGCCCTGCACCGGCACGACTACGTGCGCGTGCTCGAGCGCCTGGCGCGGGTGCGGCCGCAGGTGGACGCGTTCTTCGACCAGGTCATGGTCAACGCCGAGGACCCGGCCATCCGCGCCAACCGCCTGGCCCTGCTCAAGCGCCTGGCCGACCGTTTCGGCGCGGTGGCCGCGATCGGGCACCTGTCGGCCTGAGCCGCTGCGGACCGTGGATCCGGGAGTCTGGACCGAACCCGTGCCGGGCAGGCACGGGTTCGGCCCCGGCGCGGGTCAGCGCACGATGAAGCGCGTTTCCACCCGGCGGTTCGGCAGCAGGCATTCGAGCAGGGCCGCGCGCGGGGTCACGCCCTTGCAGTACTCCACCTGCTCCAGGTCGCCGCGGTAGCTGTACTCGATCAGCGACGGATCGATGCCGCGGCCGACCAGCAGTTCGCGCACGGTCCGGGCCCGGCGCGCAGACAATTCCTTGTTGTAGTCCGCGCCGCGGCCCTGCATCCGGTCGGCATGGCCGACCAGTTCAACGCGCTCCACGGTCAGTCCCTCGGCGCTGATCTGCGCCAGTGCCCGCTCGAGTTCCTGCAACGATCCTCCGCGGATATCGCCGCGCTTGTCGCGGTCGAACTCGAACAGGACGTTGGCCACCAGCGGCGGACCGGCGACAGGTACGGCGGCGGCCGGGGCCGCGCCGCACTGGCGGGCCAATGCCTCGGCGTCGTTCACCAGGTCCTCGGCGATCTGGATGTAGGGCTTGGCGTGGCGCCATTGCTGCTGGTTGAACTCGTTGCCGGCGTGCACCAGCTCGACCTCGCCGCAGGCCACCGCCTGCTGCGCGCAGGTGAAGCCGGGGGTGCCGTGCAATGCCGCCAGACGCGCCCACAGGTCCTCGCGCAGGCGGACGGCACCGTTGACCAGCGGGGTATCGGTCGGCAGCGGCGAAACCCGGTTCTCCATGCCCACGATCAACTTCACCGACTCGTCCAGCGCTTCCTGGGGGAAGTCGCTGCGGTCGTTGCGGGTGTATTCGTGGAAGGACACGTCCAGCCAGCACTGGGCCTTGGACAGGTGGTAGTCGCGGACCGGGCGGCCGGCGTCGTTGAGCCCCTTGATCCGGCCCTGGGTGGCCTCGTAGCTCTGCAGGTCGGCATGGATCGCCTCATCGGTGATCCGGGCCTGCTGCGGAGCCAGGCGCACCGCGTCCTGGGCCTGCACGGCCAAGGGAAGCGAGGCCAGCAGGGCGAGGGCGAGCGCGCGCCGGGCGCCGGGGAAACGGATGGGCATCGTGGTGTTGGTCTTCATTAGTTGGTCGCTCCGTAGCGCACGGGTTCGCGATAGCGGGGTTCGTCCCTGCGGAACAGGTCTTCGTCGAACTTGAAGCGCAGGCGCAGGTAGATGCCCTGCTGGGTGTACTCGTAGCCGGACAAGTCGCGGTCGCCGTCGAATCCGGAGAAGTTGTATCCGGCCGACAGCCACAGGTTCTGCCGCAGCAGGCGGCCCAGTTCGACACCGTATGCGTACTGGTTGGCGCCGTGCTGGCCGCGGAAGGTCGAGGCCATCGCCCCGACGTCCCAGTTCTCGGTGAAGTCGTAGACCATCCGCCCGGACAGCAGCACCGCGTCGAAGCTGTCGTCCACGCGGCTTCCGTCGGCGTAGGCAAAACGGTCGTCCTGCCACTTGCCCGCCACCCGGCCGGTGAGCCACCACGGCCGCGACGGATGCCAGTCGGCATGCATCGAGACGATGTGGGCGCGGCTGCGGATGTCCTGGCTGGTGCCCGCCACCACCTGGCCGCGGTCCAGGGTCAGGCCGCTCTCGTCGCTCTCGAGCTTGTACTCGTAGCGGGCGAGCGCGTTGATCCGGTTGCGGTCGGTGTCGCGGTAGGCCAGGCCGAGCTGGAAGCGGTCCTGGAGCACGTCGCCGCGGGCGCGGTAGTCGGTGGCCAGCAGGTAGTTGCGCGCGAGCACGGTCCAGTCGCGGTTGATCTTGCGCGCCGCCAGCAACTGCACCAGGGTCGTGTCGAACGACTCGTCGAGGTCGGTGCCGGCCACGTCGCCCGAGATCCGGTGCTCCACCCGCGCACTGCCCCGCCACAACGGGTTGCCGGTGTAGTCAACGCCGAAGGCCAGGCCGGTGGCATCGCCGGTGGCGCCGTCATAGACCTTGACGTGCTCGGCCGAAGCGCTCATCCGCAAGCCCGGGCCCAGGTCCCAGTTCTGGCGGATGCCGGAGGCGGCCTGCAGGTCGCGACCGGCCACGGCGTCGCGCATGCGGTACTCGCTGAACACCTGGGTGTCCTTGAGGTAGTTGCTGTCGACGCCGAACACGAACGCGTCGGCCTCGCGGCCGGCCTCGGTGATGCCGTAGGCGCTGGTCAGGCCGGTCTGCTTCTCATAGCGGCCATACAGGCGGCTGCGCTCGAACACTTGCCAGTCCACGCCCAACGCCAGGCGGTTGCGGTCCTCGCCGCCGAAGGCTTGTTCGACCTCGCCACCGACGGTGAACGTCTCGCTGGCGCGATAGCCCAGGCCGATGCGCGCGGTTTCCGACTCCAGCTCGGTGCCGATCGGCAGCGAACTGGTCCACTCGCCCTGCGCGCCGCTGCTGCCGATCACCGGCAGGCCGGTCAACGGATCGAGCGGTTGCTGGCCGAAGCCGAGCGCGCCGCCACCGGCACCGGTGGCGAAGCCGCCGGTCAGGCCACCGGCGTTGCCGAACGGCATGCCCGCGGTCCAGGGCGAATAGGCGCCCACCGTCTCGCGGATGCTGCGCAGCCCCAGGTCGACCGTGAGCCGGTCGGTAGCGCCGATGCGCAGGCCGGCACCGGCCGCATCGCGCTTGCCGCCATCCGGATTGCGGTCTTCGCTGCGCAATCCCTCCAGGTACGGCTGGAATCGCTCGCCCAGCTTCCAGGTCAGGCGCGCACTGTACTCGCCGCGGCCGCCGAACAGCGGCGAGGCCACGTTGTTGAACGCAGGATCGGTACGTGCGGCGAACACCCGCGCGTCCAGCACCTTGCCCTCGTGGCCGAACTCGACCCGCCAGGCGTCGCCGTCCACGTCCCCGGTCAGGTCTTGCAGGCCCGGGGTGGCGTACTGGTTGATGCTGTTGGTGTTGACCTCGCTGCGGGTACGCGCGAACTCGGCGGCCAGGTAGGTCTTCTCGCCAAAGCGGTAGCCGAGGTTGGCGCTGGCCATGCGGAACTCGGCGAACGGATTGCGGTCGTCCACCACCGCGCCGCCGATCTCCAAGCGGTCGGTCAGCTTCCACTGCGCATCGGCGCCGTAGGTCCAGAACTTCTCGGTGCCCTGGTCGAGCTCGTAGGTGATGCGCAGCGTCACCGGGTTGAGGTTGGCATCGAACGCCGGCAGGAACTGGTTGAGCAGGATCCGGCCGGAGAACGGTTCGAAGCTGTAGTCCACCAGGCGCGCCAGCGGCCGCACCTCGACGATCCGCGACGGCTGGTAGCGGTCGCGCACGACCACCTCGACCCGTTCGCTGCCTTCCAGCACCGCGCTGTTGCGCAGCGCGTAGGGACCGCTGCCCTGGCTGGCGAACTCCTCGATCACCTGGCGCAGCGAGTCCTCGGTGGCGAACACGTTGCCGCGCACCCGCCCGCTCTCGAAATGCCAGCCCAGGCCGGTGGCCGTGCGGCTGTAGGCGCCCAGGCTGCGCTGCGGGATCGGCCCGCTGCCGCCGACGCCGGTCCTCGTGGCCAGGGTCTCGCCGGTCTGGAAGTCGCCGTAGAGCAGGTAGCTGCGCCCGCTGTCCAGGCGCACGTACAGGCGTCCGGAGGAGCGTGCGTCGAAACCGTGCAACGAGGAGTCGCCGTAGACGGGATAGAACTCCTCCGGGCGCACGTCGCGCAGCAGGCGCGAGCGCACTTCCTTGTCCGAGTCGTAGGCCGCGGTCAACAGGTACTCGCCCTTGATCCGGCCCTTGACGAAGAACGCGGTGCGCGCGGCGGCGTTGGCCTTGCCGTCGTTGAACTGCTTCTCCCAGCGCCGGATCTCGCGCTCGAACGCATCGCCGTGCTGGACCGGCGCGATCAGCTCGCGGTTGGCCTTGCGGTTGAAGTTGACGATGCCCTCGATCAGGCCGGTGGCCAGCAGCTCGCGCATCTCCGGCAGGAAACCGACCACGCCTTCTGCGGTCTGGTCGCCTGCAGTGATCCGCAGGAACACGTCCTGCGGTTCATGCGGGGCGATCAGGTCGAATTCGGCCACGCCGTCGGCAGCCTCGAGCTGCACGCCCGGGGTGGCCTTGTCGGCATCGCTGGCACCGGGCCCGAACTCGTCGGTACGCGAACCCGGCAGGCGGATGCGGCCACCGCTGTGCTCGATGGTGGCGAACACCTGGCCGGCCAGCGGCAGGCCGTCGGCACCGAGCAGTTGCACCCGCACGTGCACCGGCGACTGGCCATCGGCCGGTACCCCGTCGCGGTCGAGCTCGACCAGGATCCGGTCGACGCTGCGATTGGCGCTGTAGTCGACGCTGCCCGAACGACGGTCGACCACGCGCGGCCCGGCGTTGGTGGTCGCCGGCGACTGCGGGTACAACGCATCGGCGGTGCCGAGCACGGAGGTGAAACGCTGGCTGCCGGAGGGGTCCTGGGCCAGCGCCGGCGCGGCGACGGCCAGGGCGCATGCGAGCAGGCTCAGCCTCGGGGCACCACGGCGGAAGGAGAACCGGCTCATGGCTGCACCTCCCGTCCGTCGGTGGGTCGGGTGGGTCTGGGATCCACGATCGGTCTCTGGTTGGCCGAATCCGTGCCTTGCTGCGGGCTGCGCAGCGGCTTGCTCTCGAAGCGCAGCGCAGGCTGGCCGGTCTCGGTCTCCGGCGCGCGCACCTCGCCCTGGGTGCGGCGGGCCTTGACCTGCTCGATCACCGGGTTGGAGCAACTGCCCTCGACGAAGTCGGCGCGGTGCAGCTCGCCGTTCTTGAGGTCGATGAACAGGCTGTCCGCGTCGCCGAGGTTGCGGTTGCTGCTGGTGGTCAGGCGCGAGCCGACCGGCAGCGTGGACGCATCCACCTTCAGCGTGTGGCTCTGCGGCGGCAGGCCGCAGTAGCTGTACTTGCCCTCCGAGTCGGACACCACCCAGGTGCCGTCCTCGAAGTACATGCGCACGCCCGGGATGCCCAGCTCCTCGGGATCCTGCACGTGGTTGCGGTTGCAATCCACGAACACCTTGCCGAGCACGCAGCCTTCGCTGGTGAACACGCCGCCGGTGACCCGCACGCGGTACTGGGCCTGGTTGGACGGGACGCTGCCGGGGTACGGCTGCATGCCGGCATCGACGCAACCCTGCTGGAACGCGCAGCCGTGGGCCTGGGCGCGATTGACGCCGTCGCCCTGGTCGGCACCCACGCCGACCCGGACCCGGTAGGTCAGCACGCGCTGGGCGCCGCTGCCGATGGCGCCGATGTCGAAGGCCAGGCGCGGACCCGGCTGGCCGTCCGGATCGGCGATCCCCAGCCCATCCACGCGGGCGGTGCCGGCGACGTAGGTGAAGCCGCGCGGCAGGCGATCGAGCACGGTGACCTGGGCGAGCGGCGCGCCGGCGGTCTGGCGCACGGTGATCGTGTACTCGAGCGTGTCGCCGATCTCCACGATCTGCCGGTTGCCGGTCTTGCTGATGCTCAGCCCCGGCGGCTGCCGCGGATCCAGCGGGATGTGGTTGTAGACGATCCGGGCCACGTCCGAGCCACCGATTACGGTCAGGTAATAGCGGGTGCCATCGCCCACCGGCGCGGTCGGCGCGGTCGCGCCCGGCAGCACCGGGTAGCGGCCATCACCGCCACCCGGCGGCGACAGGGTGCCGTCGTTGGCCGGGATCGTGGTGGAGACGAAGGTGTAACTGGGCGGCGGGGTCACGGTCAGGCGGAACTCGCAGCGCGCCGGCGCACCGGTGGCGAACTGGAACTGGTAGTAGCCGTCGCTGCCGACCGTCATCGACACCGCGTCGCCCTGGATCTGGTAACCGCCCTGGCCGACGTTGAGCAGGCTGGTGGCCGGGTCGTAGCCGGCGCACACGCCGACCGGGGTCAGGGTCACGATCGAACCCGGAACCGGAGTACGGGTGATCGAGTCGTAGACCACGCCGCCCGGATCCAGCGGCAGGCTCTGCTCGGGCAGTTCGCTGCCCGGGCGCAGGACCACTTCCAGCGCGGTGAAGCCACCGGACTGGGTGCGGCAACTGCTGGCGGTGCCGTTGGCGATGGCCGCGTCGGCATCGCACGGCGCCGGCGGGCCCGCCGGGGTTTCACCGGACACCGGCCAAGCCCAGATGGCGCCGCTCTGCGGATCGCGGAAGCGCACCTGCCAACGCACGCCCGGAACGACGTCGTCGAAGCGATAGCGGCCGTCGTTGCCGGTGGTGGTGGTGCGCACCACCTGGCCGGTGACCGGATCGACCAGCTCGACGATCCAGCCGGACTTGCGCTGGTCGGCCGAATCCAGCCAATGGTCCCCGGTGCCGCCCAGTTCCAGCCATACCGTGCCGCTCAGGGCGGCGGACAGCTGTACCCGGGTGGGCAGGCGGCAGGCGTTCTGGGTGATGGCCGGATCGCACACCGGCAGGCCGGTGATGTCGCCCTCGAAGGCGGCACGTTCGGCCGGCGTCGGCGCACGGTACGGATTTTCGCCACCGCCCTCGACCAACACGGCGTTGTGCACCGTCCCGGTGGCGGCCGCCGCGGCGGACACCTTCACCGGCAGCTCGATCGGCGCGGCGTCGGCACCGGCGGCGAGCACCCGGCTGCTGCTGCAGCTGAAACGGGTTTCACCGGCCTGGCCCGAGCAGGTCCACCCGTCGCCGCTCGGCACGCCCGCCAGGACGATCCCGGCAGGCAACCGATCGTGCACGGTGTACTGGCCTTCGGTCTGGCGCTGGCCGCGGTTGCGCACGGAAATGGTGTACGTGGCCGGGTTGTTGACCGTGAACAAGGCCGGGTTGGCCCGCTTGCTCACCACCACGTCGGGCGAATCGCCGATCTCGCCGAAGTTGTTGTCGATCGATTCGCCGCCGATGGGCAGCACGATCGCGCTGATCGCCGAGGGAACGACGTCCACCGGGGTGGCGATACCGACCACGCTGCCGTTGATGGTGCCGGCGCTGGTGATGCCGTTGGTCGTTTCCGGCGGCTGCACCGGCTGGGTCACCGCATAGGTGCCCGGACGCAGGCCATCGAAGCGATAGCGGCCATCGGCATCGGTGGTGGCGGTGACGTTGACCGCCTCGCCCAGGTCGTTGGTGCCGGTCAGCACCACCGTTACCCCGGCGATGCCCGCCTCGCCCGGATCGACCACGCCGTTGTTGTTGTTGTCGTAGTACACCCGCCCGGAGATGCGGCCCACCGGGATTTCGCCGAAGTTGTTGGCGCTGGCTTCCTCGCCCACGCCCAGGACCACGCCGGAGATGGTCGACGGTGTGGTCGACGGCGTGGTGGCGGTGCCGCCACCGGTGCCCGGCACCGTGATGCCGCTGAGAGTGCCGGCCGGCTGCTCGGGCTGGACGATGACGTAGGTGCCCGGCGGCAGTTCGGTGAACGTGTAGCGACCGTCGGGACCGGTGACCGTTTCGCGGCTGACCGGATTGCCGGCCGGATCGGTGCCGGTCAGGCGGATGACCACGCCCTCGATGCCGGTCTCGCCCGGGTCGATGACGCCGTCGTTGTCCAGGTCGTTCCAGACCCGGCCGCTGATCGAGCTGTTCATCGGGATCTCGCCGAACAGGTTGTCGATCGAACGGGAGCCCGGGGTGGTCAGGTCGATCCCGGAAATCGCGCTGGGCACGGTGGTGATCGGCGTGCCGGTGCCGCCGGCGCTGCCCGGAATGGTCTGGCCGTTGCTGGTGCCCGGCGGCTGGGTCGGCTGGGTCAGGGTGTAGGTGCCCGGGCGCAGGCCTTCGAAGCTGAAGTCGCCGTTGGCATCGGTGGTGGTGGTCAACGACACGCTGGCGCCGGTGTCGTCCACCCCGGTCAACTCGATGGTCACGCCGGCGATCCCGGTCTCGCCGGGGCCGGACTGCACGCCGTCGTTGTTGACGTCGAAGAACACGCGGCCGGATACCGCCACCGGCAAGGTTTCGCCGAAATTGTTGCCGATCGACGCGCGCCCGGCGGGCAGCACGATGCCCGACACCGCGCTGGGCACGGTGGCCACGGTGCTGGCGGTGCCGCTGGGCACGCCGGAGACGGTACCGGCCACGGTGGTGCCGTTGAGCGTGGTCACGCCGCCGACCACCGGCTGCGCGGCCTGCTGGGTCACCGTGTAGGTGCCGGCCAGCAGGTCGACGAAGAGGTAGTCGCCGTTGGCATCGGTCAACACGCTGGCGACCGGATTGCCGAGCGCGTCGACGGTCCCGGCGGGCAGGCTGATGCTCACCCCGGCGATGCCGTCCTCGCCCGGATCGCGGACGCCGTTGTTGTTGGCATCCAGCCAGACGTTGCCGGCGATGGATGCGGCCAGTTCGCCGAAGTTGTTGCCGTTGGATCCGGTCATCGGCAGGTTGCCGATCGTGATCGTGTTGGACGGGTTCTCCTGACCATCGGCCAGGCCCGGCGGCTGGGTCTGGACCACGCGGTAGTCCTGCCCGGTGACCGCGCCGTCGTAGCTGTAGTGGCCGTTGCCGTCGGTGGTCAGGACCACCGGTGCCGGATCGTCGGCGTTGCCGAAGATGCCGTCCGGGCCTGCGCCCTCGATGGTGATGGTGACGCCGGGCAAGCCCGGTTCACCCGGATCCTGGTTGCCGTTGTCGTTGCGGTCCAGGTAGACGGTGCCGCTGATCGTGGCGTTGGCCAGTTCGCCGAACAGGTAGCCGGTGGCCGCCTCGCCGGCGGTGATGCCGATGCCGTCGATCACGTTGGGCGCGCTGGCGCTGCCCGGGGTGGACGCGTTGCCGGGGGTATGGCGGCCGTCGATGTAGCCGGCCGGCTGGGTCTGGGTGATGGTGTAGGTGGTGCCTGCCTGCGGCGGCATCAGGTCGGCGAATGCGTAGCTGCCGTCGGCGGCGGTCTGCACCGTGCGCGTGACCGGGTTGCCGCGCAGGTCGGTGCCGGTGAGGGTCAGGGTGACGTTGCCGATCGGGTTCTCGCCCGCATCGAAGCTGCCGTTGTTGTTGTTGGCCGCGGTGGACGAGAAGTCCTCGAACACGAAGCCCGCCAGCGAACCGAGCACTTCGCCGAAGTTGTTGCCGGTCGAGCCGGCCGGCGGCAGGTTGTTGATCGTGATCGAATTGCCCGGATTTTCCAGGCCGTTGCCGAAGCCGTCGGGCTGGGTCTGGTCGATGCGGTAGTTCTGGCCGATCACCACGTCCGCGAAGTTGAACACGCCATTGGCATCGGTGGTGACCACCACCGGCGCGGGGTCGTCGCCGTTGCCGAAGATGCCGTCCGGACCTGCGCCGACCAGGGTCACGGTCACGCCGGTCAGGCCACCGTTGGGCGCCGAGTAGTGGGTGCCGGCGTCGCCCGCATCGAACTGGCCGTTGTTGTTGCGGTCGACGTAGACACTGCCGCTGATCGTGGTGACGGCATATTCACCGAAGTTGAATTCGGTGCCGTCCTGGCCGGAGCCCAGGTCGATGGTGCTGATGCGGTCGGTGGTGGCCGGATCGCCACCCACGCCGGTGCCGGCTGCACAGCCGCTGGCACAGGCCGCGCCGCCGATCAGGCCCGGGTTCACCGCCAGCGGACGGTTGATGTAACCGCCGGCGGGCAGCGGTTGGCGCAGGGTATAGACCTGCAACGGATCCAGGCCGGTGAAGCTGTAGGCGCCATTGGCATCGGTGGTGGTGCTCATCACCACCGCGCCGGCCGCGTTGAGCAGTTCCACCGTGGCGCCCGCGATCGGGCCATCGCCCGGGTCGCGGACGTTGTTGTAGTTGGCGTCGACGTAGACGTAGCCGGACAGGGACGGATTCCTGACTTCCGGGAAGTCGTAGCGCACGCCGGCGTCGTTGGCACCCACGGGCACGCCGGTGTATCGGGTGCCGGAGGCATAGCTGCCGCCCAGCGACGGCGCATCCGCATCCGGCGCCACCGGCGGCGCATACGGACTGTCGATGTAGCCGGCCGGCTGGCCCTGGGTGATGGTGTAACCGGCGGCGTTGGCGGGAGCCAGGTCGCCGAAGCTGTAGGCACCGTTGCCATCGGTGGTGGTGGTGAGGCTGACCGAGTTGCCGTAGGCGTCAATGCCTTCCAGGGTGACGGTCACGCCGGCGATGCCGGGTTCGCCCGGCTGGCGGCGACCGCCATTGCCGGGGCTGCGGTCACGGTCCTCGTAGACCACGCCGGCCAGCGACGAACGGGTCACGTTGATGACCACGTCGTCCTCGTTGTTGTTCGGATCCGGGTCGACCTGCTCGGTGGTGACGCGGGCGACATTGGTGGCAGTACCGCCGGTGGGCCAGGTGACCCAGCGCACGGGGATGATGATCCGCGACCTGCCGGTGACGGTCATGTCGCCCATGGTGCAGGTCACCACGTTGGCCGCGAGCGCGCAGGATCCGCCGCCGTTGGGCACTTCGCCGCCGCCCGGATCGGGGCCCCGCTTCTGCCAGCCGATCGGCCCGGTGACTTCGAGCCCGGGCGGCAAGGTGTCGGTGACCACCGTGCCGGTGCCGTCGAGCGGGCTGCTGCCGGTGCGGTCGCGCGACAGGCTCGCCCCCGGCCCCCTGTTGATGCCCTCGACCACGTAGTAGAACGGCTGCATCAGCGACACCGAGGTCGCCGGCGTCGCCGGCAGGGCCACGGTCGGATCGCTGTTCGGGGCGGTGGTGAACACCGACTTTTCCACCGCCATGTCCGCGCGGGCGCGGATGGTGGTGAACTGCTCGGCCTCGTTGTTGGCCAGGGCCGGGTCGGTTTCGTTCAGTTCGGCCCGCGCATGGTTGCGCACGATGTCGCCGCCGGGGCCCGGCGCAGTCAGATAGCGATACTGGATGAAGACATAGCTGGTGGATCCCACGCCCAGCGTGCCCAGGGCGTTGCTCCCGGGGAAGCCGCTGCCCGCGACATCGCAGCGCACGGTCAACGCGGACGGATCGGTCATCTCCGAGCCCGAACCGGTGAACGGATTGGTGCCGGACACGACACTGCAACCCGCCGGGTCGAATGCGGTCGCCGGACCGGTCGCCGGACCGGTGGCGATGCCGATGAATTCGACCTGGCGCCCGGCCGGGGCGCGGTAGCTGTCGACGATCTGCACGCCGGTCGCGACCGAAGGGCCTTCATTGCGCACCGACACGCGGTAGGTGATCAGGTTCGCGGCCGGATTGGTGGCGTCGAAGCCCAGCGGGTCCACGCCCCCGGTGAAACCGGTGTCGACCTTGTTGACGATCAAGTCGGCTTCGCCCGCCAGGAAGGTCAGGGTGGCGTTGCGGGTGTCGTCGGCGGTGTTGGTGTTGAAGTTGAACCCACCCTGGGCATCGCTTCCGGACGCACCACCGGCGATGGAGAAGCTGGCCGCGTTGGTGAAGACCCGGCCGCCGGCGGTGTTGCCTGAGTTGACGTTCGGACGAATGCTGACCTGCAGGCTTTCGGCCTGGCGGTAGGTCAGGTTGATCGCCGGGCAGGCGATGGTCAGGGTCAGGTCGCCGCCGGTGGGATTGGAGTAGGACGTGCCGCCGGCAGTGACGGTGGCGACCAGGCCCGGCGCGGGGGTGGCCGGGCAGTTGACCGTGCCGGGGGTCCGGGTAGCCGAGCGCAGCACGAAGCCGGCATCGCCCGCCGGGATCACGAAGGTGTCCTGGAACACTACGCCGGGAACCGCCGAGGGCCCCTGGTTGATGTAGGACATCACGTAGTTGCTGTCGACGCCGGCGCGGCCCACGTTGCCGGTGGTGATGTCCTTGGCCGTGGTGGTGACGTTGGCCTCGCGCTCGATGATGACCCAGTCGCGCGCGGTGTTGTTGGCGCCGTTGATCTCGCCGATCGAGCCGGCCACGGCCGGGTCCACGCTGACGGTGGCGGTGTTGCAGCGCGCGCCGGTGGTGGGATTGCCGGTGCCGCAGCTGTTGGCCGCCAGGGTCTGGCCGACGCTGTCGAACAACGGACGGGCGACGGTGAGCACGATGTCGACCGAAGCGCCCGGCGCCAGCGCCGTGGCGCCGGAGCGGCAGGTCACGTTCGCGCCGGACCGGCTGCAGGTCCAGCCCGCCGGCACCGCCCAGGTCACGCCGGTGGCCGGATTGCCGCCGGCCGCGGCCACGAAACCCGGGATCGTGTCGGCAACCACGATGCCGGTGGCCGGCACTGCGTCGGTGATCGCCAGGTTGGTGACGCGCAAGGTATAGGTCAGGCTGTTGGCGCCGACGACCAGGGTGTTGTCCGAGGTGGACGCCGTGCCGTTGGTCCACTTCTCGATCTGCAGGTCGACCCGATCTTCGGTGGTGCGGTTGTTGCCGCTGGCGCAGTTGTTGCCCGGATTGCGATCCTCGTTGACCACGCCGCCGGTCTGCGGCTGGACCGAGCCACCCGAACCGCCGGTACAGGCCTGGTTGGTCAGGGCGCCGGACGCGCGCGCACGGGTGACGATGGTCAGGTTGGGCGCGGTCGTGCCCACCCCCAGCGGATAGAGCGAAGCCGCCAGGTCGCAGGTGACCACCTGCTGGACCGCCGCGCTCCAGGCGGCGGGGGCGACCGAGCAACTCCAGTTCGCGTTGCCGCCGCTGAGGTATTCCTCGCCCAGGGCCAGCACGTCGACGACCTGCACGCCGCCGATCGCCGCGCGCGGGCCGTTGTTGCTCACCCGGATCGTGGAGGTCATCCGGCTGTCGGTGTCGGAGCCCGTGCCCGGCCACACCGTCACCAGAGTGGGCGTTTTCTGCTTGGTCAGGCTCAGGTCGGCGCCGTCGGCCAGGACGTTGAAGGTGTTGTTGAAGGTGTTGTTGCCGGCGATCGGGTCGGGCGTACCCGAAGCGACCGCAACCGTGTTGGTCACGCTGCCGCTGCTGTTGGGACCGTTGGAGGGAACCGTGGCCTCGATCGTGAAGTCGGCGGTCGCGCCGACGCCCAGGCTGCCCGGATTGGCGCAGCTGCGGGTGGTGGAATCGGGCGACGTGGTGCAGTTCCAGCCGCTCGGCTGGGTGCCGCCGGTCACCAGGAAGCCGGTGGGCAGCACGTCACTCCAGTTCGGGCTCTGGGCGGCGCTGGGGCCCAGGTTGCGGACCTGGACATGGAAGGTCACGGGGCTACCGGCCACCGCGGGGGTCGGGTCGGCGCGCTTCTCGATGGCCAGGTCGGCGCCCGGGGTCACCGAGGTGACGGCCTGGGCCGAGTTGTTGCCCGGATTCGGGTCGGGCACGGCGCTGCCGGCATTGACTACCGCGGCATTGACCACGTTGCCGCTGCCCACGCCGACGCGGGCACGGAAGCTGAAGGAGGAACTGGCGCCGTTGGCCAGCGTGCCCGCATGGGTGGCGGTCATGGTGCCGGGAACGAAGCTCCAGCCGGAGCCGCTGAAGCTGCCGGGTACCAGGGTGACCCCGGCCGGCAGCGTGTCCACCACGTTGAAGCCGCTGGAGGCATTCGGGCCGTCGTTGGTGACGGTCAGGGTGTAGGTGACTTCGCCGCCGCCGATCACCGGATCGGGGGTACCGGTCTTGGCCAGGCGCAGGTCGCCCGCGTTCAGCAGCGTGGTGCGCTCGCTGTTGACGTTGTTGTTGCGCGACGAGTCGCCGTCGAAGAAGGGATGGGTGCTGACGTCCAGGCCACTGATCGCATCGCCGGCGCCCGGCAGGCCCGCGGCGAAGCCGATGGCGCCATGGATGTACACGTCGCCCGGGGTCAGGCCGGCGGTGCCGATCGTCAAGTCGAAGTCGCGCGGCGAGCCGCCCGTCAGGGTGCCGATATTGCAGTGCACGCGGACCGGATTGGTCGCGGCGGCGGTGCAGAACCCCGGCAGGGCCACCGCGGTCGCGCCGGCGGGCAGGTCGAAGATCGCGACCACGTCCGTGGCGGTGTCGACGTCGCCGTTCTCCAGCGACACGTGATAGGTGACTTGGCCTCCGACCGGCGAGGGGTCGTAGATGCCGTCGGACAGGTCGCTGATCAGCAGGTCGGCCGCGGCCGCCGCCGGCGCCCACAGCAACGCCGCACAGAGCGCACTGGCGACCCTGAAACGCCGCCAGGCTGCCCCGGTATCCGTGGCACATTCAGTCCCACGCCGGCCCATGGCCGGCTTCCCGTCCTTTCGGTTCACGCTGGTTTTCCCCTGTCGCTCCGCCGGCGATGGCTACGGCCGGCGGGAATCGTTTGCTTGAAGTGCCGGGATCGGGCGCGCTTGCGCCCTCCGGAACTGCCAGGGACGGATCAAGCCCCACGGCAGCCGCCTATTGTTCAAGAATGTGACGGAAATATCAATATTCCCCTCCCGACCCCCGGTTGCAGCTGCTACCTTCGCGCGGAAGCCGCCCGCCGCGACGGCGTCGCCCGTGGGCGACAGGGCACTGCCGGAGGCATTCCCGGTATCCTCCGCGGATGCCACTGCCCCTCCCCTTCCTCCGCTGTGCGATCGCCTTGCTGGCGGCGCTGGCAGCCATCCCCGGGGCCCAGGCCCGCGGCACCATCGACCGGGTCGAAATCCGCGGCCTGGAAGCACACCCGGCGATGGAGAACAACGTGCGCCTGGCCCTGGGCGTGAACACCGCGGTGGGCGAGCAGCAAGGCGAGGCACGCCTGGAGTTCCTCCTGTTCAACGCCGAGCGCGAGGCGCGCCAGGCGCTGGAGCCGTTCGGCTACTACTCGCCGACCATCACCGTCGATTCGCCGCGCGGCGTCGACGACCGCGTCACCGTCGTGGTCCACGTCGACAGGGGCGAACCGGTGCGGGTGCGCGAATCCGACGTGTCCATCCTCGGCCCCGGCGGCGAGGATCCGTACCTGGTCGCCGACATCAAGGCCTTCCGCCCGGCGCCGGGGGAGGTGTTCGACCACACCACCTACGACGCCAGCCGCGACGGCATCAGCCGGCGCCTGGCCGAACGCGGCTACTTCGACGCCGATTTCATGCGCCGCGAGGTGCGGGTCACCCGCGCCGACTTCGCCGCCGACATCGACCTGGCCTGGGACAGCGGCTTCCGCTACGACATGGGGCCGACCACGTTCCACCAGGACTATTTCCGTCCCGGCCTGCTGGAGAAGCTGGTGACCTGGGAGGAAGGCAGCTACTTCCACCAAGGCAAGCTCGACCGGCTGCGGCAGTCGCTGGTCAGGCTCGACTACTTCAGCGCCATCGACATCCAGCCGCGGCCGCAGGACGCCAGCGACGACTTCCGGGTACCGGTCGACGTCAACCTGGTGCTGGCCAAGCGCACCGTCTACAGCGCCGGTCTCAGCTATGGCACCGAGAGCGGCCTGGGCGTGCGCTTCGGCATGGAACGGCGCTACGTCAACAGCCGCGGACACAAGCTGGTCACCGACCTGGACTACGCGCAGAACCGCAAGAACCTGCTGGTCCAGTACCGGATGCCCGCGTTCGCCTGGCTGGACGGCTGGTACACCGTCGCCGCCAGCGCCTACGACGAGCAGACCGACTACATCGACATGCGCCACGTCAAGCTGCTGGCCAGCCGCAGCGGCGAGCTCAACGACCGCTGGACCGCGGTGGCCTCGCTGATCGCGCTGCGCGAGCGCTGGAGCTACGACATGGACGTGACCACCGGCGGGCGCCTGTACAGCTACTCCACCCTGTTCTATCCCGAGGTCACCGGCAACTACATCGGCGTGGACAACCGCCTGTTCCCGCGCCACGGGCTCAGTGCCAGCGTCGCCCTGCGCGGCGGTGCCGACGGCGCCGGCTCGGACACCAGCTTCGTGCAGGGCTGGGGTAGCGCCACCTGGTTCCAGGGCATGGGTGAAGCCGACCGGCTGATCCTGCGCGGCGAAGGTGGCGCCACCTGGACCCGCAACCTGGTCGCGATGCCGCCGAGCCTGCGCTTCTTCGCCGGCGGCGATCGCAGCATCCGCGGCTACGCCTGGCGCGAAGTCGGCCCGCGCACGCCGCCGCCGGACAATTTCGCCCTCGGCGGCCGCTACGTGGTCACCGCCTCGGCCGAGTACGAGCACTACTTCAATGCCGGGCCATGGGGCATGGCCGCGTTCGTCGACACCGGCGACGCCTTCGACGGCAAGAACGACTTCCGGCTGCGCACCGGCGTGGGCCTGGGCGCACGCTGGCGCTCGCCGATCGGCGGCGTGCGCATCGACGTCGCGCGCGGCCTCAACGATCCCGATTCGGTCGTCCAGATCTACCTGAGCCTGGGGGCGAACCTGTGAGCGTGCCGGCCGACGGCGCCGCGCCCCCGGCGCCGCGCCCGCGCTTCTACCGGCGGCGCCGCTTCTGGGTCGGGTCGGGCCTGGGCGTGCTCGCGCTGGCGATCGGGCTGGTGGTGCTGCTGTACTGGCTGCTGCAGAGCGTGGCCGGGCGCGACGTGCTGCTGGCGCAGATCGTGGCGCGCCTGCCGGCGGGCTCCAGCCTGACCTGGGAGAAGGCCGAGGGCCCGATCGCGGGGCCATTGGTGTTCCATGGGCTGGAATTCCGCTACCAGGACTACCGCTTCACCGCGCGGCGCGCGCTGCTGGATCCGGACATCCGCCCGCTGCTGGGCCGGCGCCTGCGCCTGGACGCGCTGGAGATCGAGGGCGCCACCCTGGAGCTGGCCGCCAGCGACGAGCCATTCGAACTGCCGCGCTGGCCCGAGTCCTTGCCGGCGATCGAGATGCCGATCCCGATCCAGGCCGACCGCATCGCGATCGACGGCCTGGCCGTGAGTTCCGGCGGCGAACACGCGATCGACATCCGCACCCTGCGCGGCGGGATCGACATCGCCAACGGCTCGCTGCGCGCCGAGCACATCGACATCGACAGCGACCGCGGCCTGTTCTCCCTCCACGGCAGCTACGAGCCGGCGCACGACTACCGCACCGACCTGCTGGCCACCGCGGTGCTGCCGGCGCCGCACGGGCACAGTCCCGCGCGGCTCGGGCTGCTGGCGCGCGGCGACCTGTCGAAGATGGAAGTGGGCATCGGCGGACGGGCGCCGGAACCGCTGCGCGCGACGCTCACGCTCGGCGGCGACAAGGACGCGCCGAACTGGCGGCTGGCCGCGACCAGCGAAGGCCTGGACCCGGCCCTGTTCACCGGCGGCGAACCCTCGGCCGAAGCTTTCACCTTCGATCTGCGCGCCAGCGGCAACGGCGGCGCGGCCGATGTTTCCGGCCAGGTCGGCCGCGGCGACCTGCACCTGGCCATCGCGCCCTCGCACCTGCGCCTGGAAGACCAGGTGCTGACCGTGGCCCCGCTGGCGCTGGACCTGTACGACGGCAGCGTGCGGCTCAAGGGCCAGGCCGACTTCACCGATCCGGAGGATGCCCGCTTCCGCTTCTCGCTCAACGCGCAGGGCCTGACCTTCGCGGCCGAGGATCCGGCAGCGCCGGCGGTCGGCCTGGACGCCGCCCTCGGCGTGGCCGGTTCGATGACGCAGTGGGCGGTGTACGGCGACGCCACCCTGAGCCGCGACGGGGAACAGGCCGACGTGGTGCTGGACGTGCGCGGCAACCAATCGCGGGCAACGATCCATTCGCTGCAGGCGACCATGCCCACCGGCACCCTGCAGGCCAGCGGCGAGGCCGGCTGGGATCCGGTGCTGGACTGGGACCTGGCGCTGGTGCTGGATGGATTCGATCCGGGCTATTTCGTCCCCGGCTGGGACGGCAACGTCGACGGCCGCATCGCCACCCACGGCAACGCGCGCGAGGACCGGGGCTTCGATGCCTGGGTGGACGTGCAATCGCTGAACGGGCGCCTGCGCGGCCGGGCGCTGGCCGGCAACGGCAACTTCACCCTGCGCGGCGACCAGGGCGAGGGCCAGCTCGCGCTGCGCCTGGGCGACAGCCACGTGCGCGCCAATGGTCGCGTGGCCGGCGATCGGCTCGACGTCAGCGCGCAACTGCAGCCGTTGCGGCTGGACGACCTGTTGCCCGGCGGCGCCGGCAGCGTCGCGGGTTCGCTGCGCCTGACCGGCACCCGCCAGGCACCGAACCTGCAGGCCAACCTCGAGGGCCGCGGCCTGCGCTGGAACGACTGGAGCGCCAGTGCCCTCGACCTGGACGGGCAGCTGCCGTGGCGCGGCAGCGGCGGCGACCTGGTCCTGCGCGGCAGCGAGTTGCAGGTCGGCATCCCCCTGCAAAGCGTGAACGTGCATGCGCAAGGCGCGGTCGAGCACCTGCGCCTGACGGTGCAGGCCGACAGCCCGCAGACCGCCGGCCTGAACTTCGGCGGGCAGATGCAACGGCGCGGCAACAGCTGGCACGGCTCGATCGACCAGTTGGGAGTGAAGCCGGCGCGCGGCAATCCGTGGATGCTGGAGGCGCCGGCCGCGTTCGTGGTCACCGGCCCGCGCTGGCAGCTGCAGCCCGCCTGCCTGGTCACCCACGACAAGGGCGAAGGACGCCTGTGCGCGCAGGCGGACTGGCCGCGCGAAGGCCTGGCGCTGCACAGCGAACGGCTGCCGCTGACCCTGCTCGAGCCGTGGCTGCCGAACCAGGGCGGGCGGGCGCTGCTGCTGCGCGGCGACGTGCGCCTGGACGCGACCATCCGTCCGCAGGGCAACCGCTGGACCGGCGGCGTGCACCTGGCCTCGCTGGATGGCGGCATGCGTCTGGGCAACAACACCCGGCGCGAGATCGTGCGCTACGACAATTTCACCTTCGACCTGGCATTCGACCCGCAGAAGATCCAGGGCCGCCTGGGGATCGGCTTCCACGGCGATGGCTACCTCGATGCCAGCTTCAACACCGGCTGGGAGCCGTACTCGCCGCTGCACGGCGAGCTGTACACCCACATCTCCTCGCTGTTCTGGCTGGAGCTGTTCTCGCCCGACCTCGTGCGCCCGCGCGGCGTGATCCGCGGCCACATGAGCCTGCGCGGCACCCGCGCCCAGCCGCTGATGGATGGGCAACTGCTGCTGGAGGACTTCGAGGGCGAACTGCCGGCGCTGGGCTTGAGCCTGTCCGGCGGCAGCGGCAGCCTGGACGCGCAACCGGACGGCTCGGCGCGCGTCGCCTTCGCGGTAAGCACCGGCGGCCGCGGCAAGATGATGGTCGACGGCAGCCTGTCCTGGTTCGGCCAGGACACGCCGCTGCAGCTGCACATCCATGGCCAGGACGTGCTGATCGCCAACACGCCGATGCTCACAGCCACCGCCAATCCGGACCTGCAGTTCGGGATGGACGGGGCGACCATGGTCCTGCGCGGCGAAGTCGACGTGACCGATGCCACGCTCAACCTGGAACGGTTCGAACAGGGCGTGTCCACGTCCGTGGACGTGGTGGTGGTCGATCCGGTCGATCCGGAGGAACGGCGCACCGCGCCGCTGGACATGGACCTGGCGCTGGTCCTGTCCAACGACGTGGTCGTCACCGGCTACGGGATGAAGGGCACGACCCGCGGACGCCTGCAGATCCGCGCGCGGCCGGGCCACGAGATGCGCGCCACCGGCGCGCTGGAGATCGGCGGCCGCTACCGCGCCTACGGCCAGGACCTGACCGTCACCCATGGCCAGCTGACCTGGAGCAACAACCTGATCGACGACCCGCGCATCGCGCTGCGCGCCGAGCGCCGCGTGGGCGAGGTGGTCGCCGGCATCAACGTGTCCGGCAGCGTGAGCACGCCGCAGGTCGAGGTCTGGTCCAACCCGGCGATGCCGCAGTCCGAGGCGCTGGCCTACCTGATGCTGGGCCGCAGCCTGGAAGGCGCCACCCGCACCCAGGCCCAGCAGGTCACCGCGACCTCGGCCGCGCTGTCGGCCGGCACCGGCCTGCTCGCCGGGCAGCTCGGCATGCGCCTGGGCTTCGACGACGCCGGGGTGATGCACTCGCGCGCGCTCGGCGGCTCGGTGGTGGGCGTGGGCAAGTACATCACCCCGCGGCTGTACGTCGGCTACGGCGTCTCGCTGGTCGGCGCCGGGCAGGTGGTGATCCTGAAGTTCCTGCTCAACCGCGGCTTCGACGTGGAACTGGAGTCGAGCACGGTGGAAACGCGCACCTCGGTCAACTGGCGCACCGAGCGCTGAGGAGCGACCGGCCGGCAACCTGCCGGCCGGTCGCAACGGTTCCTAGAGCACCAGCGTCTGGATCGCATGCGCCGGGATGGTCACCCGGGTCGAGGCGGTGCCGACGTAGTAGTTGTAGACGATCTCGCGGTCGGTCGGATTCATCACCACCGTGGCCAGCGTCCCGTCGGGATTGAGGAAGGCGGTGGTCAGCAGGTTGCTGCGGCTGCTGGCCGCGCCCACCCGCTGCGCGCCCGGGCGCAGGAACCGGGAGAAATGGCCGATGTACCAGTAGCTGGGGGTGTACACCAGCTCGCCGGTACGGGTGTCGGCATGGATCGGCGAGAAGCAGTAGTTGCCGACATGGTTGGGGCCGCCGGTCTGGTCCAGCAGCATGTTCCAGTCGATCCAGCCGGAAGCGCCGTTGTTGAGGTCGTTGACGATCGAGGTGCCGTAGCGCTCGCCGTTGGACCAGCGTTGCACCTGCGCCCAGTCGAATTTCTCCACCGTGGCCTCGGTCAGCAGCAGCACCTTGTCCGGGTACGACTCGTGCACCCGGCGCACGTTCTCGAACATCGGCTCGAAACCGGCCCAGGTCTCGTACCAGTGGAAGCCCATGCCCCACGCATACTTCGACGCCTCCGGGTCGCCGAAGATGACGTTGGCGCGGTGGACCATCATGTCGCGATTGTGGTCCCACACCACGATTTTGGTGTCGGGATGGGCGCTGGCCTGGATGGTCGGCCCGAGATGGTCCCTGAGGAAATCGCGCTCCTCCTCGGCGGTGAAGAGCATCGACTCCCAGGTCTGCCGGGCCATCGGTTCGTTCTGCACGCTGATCGACCAGATCGGGATGCCTTCGGCGGCGTAGGCATCGATGAACTTCGTGTAATACCGGGCCCAGGCCGCGGCGTATTCCGGCAACAGCTTGCCGCCCTGCAGCATGTTGGCGCTGTCCTTCATGAACGCCGGCGCGCTCCACGGGCTGGCCATCATCGGCAATTGGCCACCGGCGGCCTGGATCGCGCGCTTGATCATCGGGATCCGGTACTTGCGGTCGTGCTCGACCGAGAAGGTCTTCAGGTCGCCGTCGCCGTCCTCGATGTAGGTATAGCTGCCACTGCTGAAGTCCGAGCTGTGGATGGTGGTGCGGGCCAGGGTGTAGCCGATGCCATGCTCCCTGTCGTAGTAGGCGCGCAGGAACTCGGCCTGGCGCTCGGGATCGAGCCTGGCGAAGGTCTCGGCGGTGGCGTCGGTGATCGCGCCGCCGATGCCCAGCAGGGCCTGGAAGCGCCGCGTCGGCTCGACGAAGATCGAATTCTCCGCCTCGGTCAGCGGATGGCCTTCGGCCAGCGGCGCGGTCCGGCTGGGCGCCATCTGCCGTTCCGCATCCTTGGCGGTGGTGTAGACGGCGACGGTCGAACCGGCCGCGGCGATGCCCTGCGCCGGCAGCGCCAGCGCGACCAATGCGGTCAACAGGATGGTTTTCACTGGCGTGCTCCTCGGTCTTTCGTGCGACTGCACGGTTCCATCATGCGAACGGGCCCGTGCCCGGGACGGACTGCTCCCGGACACGGGCCCCGCCGGATCAGGCGCAGGTCACAGCGAGTAGCGGAAGCCGATCAGGTACTGGCGTCCGTACTCGGTGAACTCCTCGGGGAAGAACAGCCCCAGGCCGTTGGAATCGCTGACCTGGGTGCGGAACGGTTCGTTGTTGAGGTTGTTCACCTGGAACATCAGGGTCAGCCCCGACAGCCGGCCCGACTCGGGGAAGTCGTAGCCCAGCTGCAGGTCGACCTGGCGCTCGTTCCTGGTATAGCGATAGCTGCGCTGGCCGAAGATGTAGCTGTACTCGCCGCGGTACGGGTCGCGGAAGCGCTGGCTCACGCGCGCCGAGAACCCATGCTTCTCGTAGTAGACGGTGGCGTTGGCCACGATCTTCGACAGGCCGGGGATCGTGTCGGTGGTGGCTCCGCCATCGGGACTGATGGACGACTCGGTATAGGAGGCGTTGAGCAGCGCACCGAACCCTTCCAGCGAACGGTGGATTTCCTCGCCGCCGATGGCCGTGCTGAACTCCACGCCGCGCAAGGTGCCGCCGGTGCCGTTGGCCGGAGCGGAGAAGATGCCCCAGTCCGAGGCCGGCGGGGTATCGCCCTCGTAGTCGTACCCGGCGAAGTTCCAGGGAATGTTCTTGGTGTAGACGTACGACTCCAGGTTCTTGTGGAAGAACGCCAGGGCCACGTAGCTGGCATCGCCGAAGTACTTCTCCAGCGACAGGTCCACCGAATTGGCCCGGTAGGGCTGCAGTTCCGGATTGCCGCCGCTGCCGGCCCACTCGCCGACGCCGTTGGTGACGGCGACCCACACGCTGCCGTAGGCGCCCATGTCGTTGATGCGCGGACGCATCATCTGCTTGGCCAGGCCCAGCCTCAGGTTCCAGCCATCGCCCCACTCCGCCACCAGGTTCAGGTTCGGCAGGATGTCGGCATAGGTGGCACCCATCGACTTGACCGCGACCGGGCCGTCGGCCTGGATGTTCACGCCGCTGGAGCGCTGGTCGGTGCGGATGTACTGCACCCCGGCGTCCCCGCGCAGGCGCACCTGGCCGATGTCCATGTCCAGGTTGGCCTTGAAGTACAAGGTGTCGACCTTCTCCTCGATGCCGTAGTCCTTCTGCAGGTCGTCGTTGCTCTCGCTGATGTCGACGTTGTAGACCTGGTACAGCAGCGCGCGCGGATCGAAGCTGAGCACGTTGCCCATGCCGGCGAAGCCCAGGCTGGTGGGCGCGAGCAGGTACGAGGAGCCGACCAGGACCGGCACCCGGCCAGGCAGGTTGGCGAAGTACACGTCGGCGCGCTTGTCCTTGGTGCGCGTGCTGTGGTTGTAGCCGACGTCGTAGCTGCGCAGGAAGTCGGACGATTCCACGACACGGTTCAGGTCCGCGCGGAACGACTGCAGCTTGTCGGTCTGCCAGGAGTTCTCCATCCGGCCCTCGTGACCCCAGCCCTGCGGATCCCACAGGTACACCTGGGTCGGGCTGGACAGGTCCGGCAGCGCATAGTGGGCGTTGCCCGGGCCCAGCGGGATCTGGAAGTCCACCGACAGCGGGCCGAGCATGCCGGCGTAGGTTTCCAGCGTGGACTGCTCGCGGTCGGCCTTGGAGTAGCTGGCATCCACGCCCAGCGTATACAGGCCCCACTTGAACTCGTTGTTCCAGCCGATCGCCTGGATCTTGTCCTCGCGGGTGTTGTTGTCGTTGCGCACCACCGGCTGGATGCCGGCCAGGGTGCCGCTGGTGACCACCGGCACGCCATCATGCGGCGTGGTCCGGGCCGCGGTGTAGGTCACTGCGCCGTTGTTCCACCACGGATCGTTGGTGAACATGGTGCCGCGCATGGTCTCGTCCTGGTCGAACCTGGAGTAGTACATGTCCAGGACGCTGTGCCAGGTGTCGTTGGGCTTGAACTCCAGCACCGCCATCACCCCGTCGCGGGTCATGTCGCGGGTCTTGACCCAGCCCTCGGTGCCCTGCAGGGCGATGGCGTCTGCCGGCTTGGCGCCCTGCGGGGCGCCCCACAGGTCGGTGTTGGCCCACCACCAGGACTTGTAGTGGCGTTCCTGGAACGGGGAATCCAGCCGCGCCACGCCGATGGCCACGCCGATGGTGTCGTCGGCGAACTGGTCCACGTACGAGGCCGAGAAGCGGTAGCCCGAGTCGCCGCCGCCGGGGGTCAGGTTGCCCAGCGAGTTCTTCTCGCCCTGGCCGCTGAACACGATCCGGCGCTCGCCCAGGTCCAGCGGACGGACGGTCTGCAGGTCGATGGTGCCCGACAGGCCCTGGCCGACCAGCGCCGCGTTGGCGGTCTTGTACACCACCACCGCATTGATCAGCTCGGCCGGGTACTGGTCGAACTCCACGCCGCGGCTGTCGCCGGTGCTGACCTGTTCGCGGCCGTTGAGCAGGGTGCCGGCGAACTGTTCGGACATGCCACGGATGTTGATCACCTGCGCCCGGCCATCCACGCGCTGGGTGGCCAGGCCGGGCAGGCGCGAGATCGAATCGGCGATGCTGATGTCGGGCAGCTTGCCCAGGTCCTCGGCCGAGATCGCCTCGACGATGGAAGTCGATTCGCTTTTGGTTTCCACCGAGCTGGCGATGGCGGCACGGATGCCGGTGACGCGGACTTCGTCGAGGGTCTGGACGTCGTCGGTGGTGGTCGCCTGCTCCTGCGCGGAGGCCAGCGGCGAAGCCAGCGCCAGGCAGCAGGCGATGGCCAGGTGGTGCTTGCGCAGTATGCCGGCACCGACGTTGCGATCCGCACGGATCATGGGTGTCATGGTGGCCTCCAGACCGTAGATTGACAGCGCTGTCTTTAATTGGTGGCCCGGGAAAATGTCAATCTAACGTTATTTATGCCACCGCCGAGTGACCAAAAATCAATGACTTGGATGAATCGCGGGTTCAGGCCATGCTGCAACGCAAAATGATCGCGCGAGCCTGCGCAGGCATGGTCTGAGGGCGGGACGGCCCCCGCCGCCCCATTCCTTCCGGACTGTGAGCCTCATGCGAAAGACCCCTGCACCGGCCCTGTGCCTGCTCTGGCTGCTGCTCCTGGCGACGGCGGACGGCATGGCCGCCGGAACCGTGCACGGCTGGGTGACCACCTCCGACCATCGCCTGGCCCTGACGCCGACGGCGCCGATCCCGGTCGCCGAAGGCGCGCCGCATCGATTGCCGCAGCACATCGTGGTGGAGCCGGAGCGCCGCTACCAGACGATGCTGGGCTTCGGTGCATCGCTCACCGACTCGTCCGCATGGCTGATCCGGCACAAGTTGGATCCGGCGCAACGCGACGCCCTGCTGCACGAGCTGTTCGGCCGCGAGCACGGCGGGCTGGGCCTGGGCTTCAGCCGCCTGACCATCGGCGCTTCGGATTTTTCCCGCCACCACTACAGCCTGAACGACCCGCCCGATGGCGCGCCCGACCACGAGTTGCGGCATTTCAGCATCGACCCCAACCGGGACGACGTCATCCCCGTGGCCCGCGCCATGCTCGCGGTCAATCCGCAGCTGAAGATCATGGCCTCGCCCTGGAGCGCACCGGCATGGATGAAGGACAGCAACGCCCTCGTCACGGGGCGACTGCTGCCCGAGCACTACGACGCGTTCTCGCGCTATCTGCTGGCCTACGTGGATGCCTATGCGGCCGAGGGAGTGCCGATCTTCGCCCTGACGGTGCAGAACGAACCGGACTTCGAGCCGGACAGCTACCCGGGCATGCGCCTCAACGCGCCGGCGCGCGCGCGCCTGATCGGCGACCACCTGGGGCCGATGATCGAACGCCGCGGCGACGGGCCGTTGCTGTTCGACTGGGACCACAACTGGGACAAGCCCGAAGAGCCGCTGGCGGTATTGCGCGACCCGGCGGCCGGGCGCTACGTCGATGCCGTGGCCTGGCACTGCTACGGCGGCGAGGTGTCGGCGCAGACGCCGGTGCACGACGAATTCCCGGACAAGGACGCCTACCTGACCGAGTGCTCGGGCGGCGACTGGGAGCCGCTGCGCAGCGGTGGCATCACCGAGCAGGCGCGCACCACGCTCATCGGCGCCGCGCGCCACTGGGCACGCGGGGTGCTGTACTGGAACCTGGCCCTGGACGAGAACAACGGCCCGTACACCGGCGGCTGCGATACCTGCCGCGGGGTGGTGACCATCGACTCGCGCAGCGGCGAGGTCTCGCGGACCGACGAGTACTACATCCTGGCCCATGCCAGCCGCTTCATCCGCCCCGGCGCATACCGGATCGGCTCCAACGAAACCGGCGGCGAGCTGGACAACGTCGCCTTCCTCAACCAAGACGACGGCACGCTGGTCCTGCTGGTGAGCAATTCGGCGCAGCAGCCGCGCAGGTTCAGCGTGGAACAGGGTGGGCGTTCGTTCGAATACGAACTTCCCGCGCGCAGCCTCGGCACCTTCGTGTGGGAGGCCGCCCCGGATCCGGCCGGCGAGCGCTGAGCGCACGCCGCGCAGGGTGCCGCTTGTCAACGGCTTACATCGCCGCGACGCGGTTGCGACAATCGGCGGCCCGCCCCGATGGCGCAGAACCCGCAGCCCATGACCCAGCCGTCCACCGCGCTCGCGCGCAAGATCGTCCAGACCATCGCCGGTGAGATCGGCGCGCAGGCCACCCAGGTGGAGGCCGCGGTCGGCCTGCTCGACGGAGGCGCGACCGTGCCGTTCATCGCCCGCTACCGCAAGGAGGTCACCGGCGGCCTGGACGACACCCAGTTGCGCAACCTGGAATCGCGGCTGGGCTACCTGCGCGAGATGGAGGAGCGCCGCGCCGCGATCCTGGCCAGCATCGAGGAGCAGGGCAAGCTGAGCGGTGAATTGCGCGCGGAGATCGAGGCCGCTGACAGCAAGTCGCGGCTGGAAGACCTGTACCTGCCCTACAAGCCCAGGCGCCGCACCCGCGCGCAGATCGCGCGCGAGGCCGGGCTGGAGCCGCTGGCCGACGGCCTGCTGGGCGATCCCTCGCGCCTGCCGGAGGCGTTCGCCGCCGGCTTCGTCGACGCCGGCAAGGGCGTGGCCGACGCCAAGGCCGCGCTGGAGGGCGCGCGCGCGATCCTGATCGAACGCTGGGGCGAGGACGCGGCGCTGCTGGGCGAACTGCGCGGCTGGCTGGAGGCCAACGGCGTGATCCGCGCCAAGGTGGTGGAAGGCAAGGAAACGGCCGGCGAGAAGTTCCGCGACTACTTCGACCATGCCGAGCCGCTGGCGAAGATCCCTTCGCACCGCCTGCTGGCGCTGTTCCGCGGTCGCCGCGAGGAGTTCCTGCAGCTGGAGCTGGAACCGGGCGGCGACATCGACGCTGGCAACGCCTATGCCGAAGGCCGCATCGCCCGCCATGCCGGCATCGAGGACCGCGGTCGCGCCGCCGATGCCTGGCTGCGCAACGCCGTGCGCCTGGCCTGGCGCGCGAAGATCCACCTGCACCTGCTGCTGGACCTGTTCAACCAGGCGCGCGAAAAGGCCGAGGCCGGGGCCATCGCGGTGTTCGGCGACAACCTCAAGGACCTGCTGCTGGCCGCGCCGGCCGGCCCGAAGGCGGTGCTCGGCCTGGACCCGGGCCTGCGCACCGGGGTCAAGGTCGCGGCGGTCGATGCCACCGGCAAGCTGGTGGCCACCGACACGATCTATCCGCACGAACCGCGGCGCCAGTGGGACGCGGCGCTGGCCACGCTGAGGAAGCTGTGCAGCACCCACGGCGTGCAGCTCATCGCCATCGGCAACGGCACCGCTTCGCGCGAGACCGACAAGCTTGCCGGCGACCTGCTCAAGCTCGCGCCCGAACTGAAGATGCAGAAGGTCGTGGTCAGCGAGGCCGGCGCCTCGGTGTATTCGGCTTCGGAACTGGCGGCCAGGGAGTTCCCCGGCCTGGACGTGTCGCTGCGCGGCGCGGTCTCGATCGCCCGGCGCCTGCAGGACCCGCTGGCCGAGCTGGTGAAGATCGAGCCCAAGGCGATTGGCGTCGGCCAGTACCAGCACGACGTCGACCAGTACCAGCTCGCCCGTGCGCTGGACGCCCGGGTCGAGGACTGCGTGAACGCGGTGGGCGTGGACGTGAACACCGCCTCGGCCGCGCTGTTGGCGCGCGTGTCCGGTCTGTCGGCCACGGTGGCCGAAAATATCATCGCCCACCGCGACGCCAACGGCCGCTTCGCCTCGCGCAAGGCCTTGCTGAAGGTGCCGCGCCTGGGCGAGAAGACCTACGAACAGTGCGCCGGCTTCCTGCGCATCGCCGACGGCGAGCAGCCGCTGGATGCCTCCTCGGTCCATCCGGAAGCCTATCCGGTGGTCGAGCGCATCCTCGCCGGCAGCGGCCGCCAGGTGAAGCAGGTCATCGGCGACAGTGCCTTCCTGCGCTCGCTCAAGGCCGAGCAATTCACCGACGCGCGCTTCGGCCTGCCGACCGTGCGCGACATCCTCAGGGAACTGGAGAAGCCCGGCCGCGACCCGCGTCCGGAATTCAAGGCGGCGAAGTTCGCCGAGGGCGTGGAGGACATCAGGGACCTGCGGCCCGGCATGGTGCTGGAGGGCGTGGTCAGCAACGTCGCCGCGTTCGGCGCCTTCGTCGACATCGGCGTGCACCAGGACGGCCTGGTCCACATCTCGGCGCTGTCGGACCGCTACGTGAAGGATCCGCGCGAGGTGGTGAAGGCCGGCGACATCGTCAAGGTCAAGGTGCTGGAGGTGGACGTGACGCGCAAGCGCATCGCCCTGACCCGGCGCCTGGACGACGAACCGGGAGCGCAGGACGCACGCGGCGAGCGCGACAGCCGCAATGGGGACCGCGCACGCCCGGCCAAGGCCGGCGCCCGTTCCGGTGGCGCGCCGCGCGGCGATGCCGGCTCCCCACGGGGCCAGCGCCAGGACCAGCCCGCTCCGTTCAACAGCGCGATGGCCGATGCGTTGAGCCGCGCCCGCCGTGGCTGAGCGGACACGGCCCGGCCTTGGCACCGGGTCGCTGCCAAAGCGGCAGGGTCGGGCGCACCCCGTGCCGCGTGGCTACATCCAGGCACAGTCCCAGAACGGGTAGCCGCCGAAGTCCTCGATCCGTCCCGCGCGCAGCGCCCCGGCGACGAACTGGCGCGAGGCCACGCGCAGATCCTCGTCCTGGTCCAGCGCACGGCAATCGAAGGCCGGCTCCCACAGCGGTCCGGCCCGGGCCAGCATCCGGTTCACCTGCGCGCCCGCGGTCGCCTTCATCCGCGAGACCACCGTCGCCAGCGCAGCCCGTTCGCCCGGCTGCAACAACCAGTGCACCCGCCCGGGCATCAGCACCCAGGCCAGCAGCGCGGCGTCGCCGCGCGCCGACGGCTGGCGGAAAGCACGCACCGCCTCGCAGGCAACGTGGAAGCTGGAGAACCAGGGCTGGTGCCCACGGGTGGCCACGACGACATGGCAGGCGCGGCCGGGCAGCGGCATCCGGCCATGGCGCAGGACGCGATGGCCGTGGAACCGCTGTTCGACATGCATGTCCATGCCGCCAGCTTGCTGCCGCCGCGAGCGAGGCGACAGCCGCGCCGCACGCAGCGGCGTGTAGGAATCCGCCCTCGTGGAAGCGGGCGGATCGAGCGGAGCGGCGTCAGCCCGCCGCGGCGGCGGCGAACTCCTCGTAGGCGGCCAGCGCGTGGGCGGCATACATCAGCGACGGGCCACCGCCCATGTACACGGCCACGCCGAGCATCTCGCGGAACTCCTCCGGGGTGGCGCCCAACCGCACCAGCGCCTTGGCGTGGAAGCCGAGGCAATCGTCGCAGCGCGCGGCCACGCCGATCGCCATCGCGATCAATTCCTTGGTCTTCTCGTCCAGTGCGCCGGGAGCCAGCGCGGCCTTGCTCAGCGCGCCGAAGCCCTGCATCACCTCGGCATTGTGGGTGCGCAGGGCGGTCAGGTTGCGCGAGACGTCGCGGGTCAGGTCTGTGTAGGAAGCAATTGCGGTCATGGCGTTCTCCTCTGGAATCCTGGGTTCAGGTGCGAAGGGCCTGCGGAATCGCCCGCCCTTCGCAAGCTACGTTGTTCAGTGCCGGCCATGGATCAGCGGCAACCCGGCCGCCGCCCAGGCGGCCATGCCACCGCTCACGTTCACGTAGCGGCGACGGGTGTCGGAAGCGAGTGCGGCCCGGGCCGCGCGCGAGCGCATGCCGCTATGGCACACCAGCAGGATTTCCGGCGTATCGGCCACCAGGCCGAGCGCGTCGATGGCAGCCGCGCCCTGGGCGCGGATCCGCCCCAGCGGCAACGGCACCGCGCCGGGAGCGTGGCCACCGGCGAACTCCCCCGGTTCGCGCACGTCCACCAGCACCGCGCCCTGGTTGATCCGCCGCACCGCCTCCTGGGGACCGATATCCTCGCCGCCGGCCCCGAACAATCCCTTCAGCCAACCGATCACGCTCCACTCCTCCTGTTGCCGTTGCGCGCACCCGCCGGACCGGCCGGTGCGCAGTAGATGCCGTGCAGGGTATGCATTACCGCCGCGGCCGGGCCGGGTGCGAGCGAGTAGTAGATGGTCTGCGCATCGCGCCGGGTCGCGACCAGGCCTTCCTCGCGCAACACCGCGAGGTGCTGGGACAGCGCCGACTGGCCCAGGTCGAGCAGGCTCTGCATTTCGCCGACCGAGCGTTCGCCGGCGGCCAGCAGGCACAGCACCTGCAGCCGGCGTTCGTTGGCCAGCGCCTTGAGCAGTTGCGCCGCATCGCCGGCGTGCGCGTGCATCGCCTCCAGGTCGAACTCGAATTTCGCCAGGGCCTTGGCCATCGTCATTCCATGCTCATGGGCAGGCCCGCATTGCGCCACGCCTGGAAGCCGCCGGCAAGCGAACCCACGGCAGCCACCCGTTCGTCGACGGTCATGGGCATCCGGGAGTCTCCTTTATTTCAGTTGACTCTAATATAAGCTAGTGCTAATTTAATTGCAACCGGACTCCAAGGCCCGCTCCGCGGGCTGGCCGGCAAGTGGAGGGGATTCCATGGCACGCATCGTGGTACTGGGCGCAGGCATCGGCGGCATGAGCGCCGCCTACGAACTGCGCGGCACGCTCGGCCCCGATCCGGCGATCACCGTGATCGGCGAGGGCGACCTGTTCTCGTTCACGCCGTCCAACCCGTGGGTGGCGGTGGGCTGGCGCAAGCCCGGCGACGTGCAGTTGCCCGTGGCCGCCCACCTGGCGAAGAAGAAGATCGCCTTCGAAGGCGTGGGCGCGGAGAAAGTGCAACCCGAGACCAACCGCGTGCTGCTGCGCGACGGCCGCCACATCGAGTACGACTACCTGGTGATCGCCACCGGCCCGCGGCTGGCGTTCGACGAGATCCCCGGCCTGGGCCCGGAGGGCGGGTTCACCCAGTCGGTCTGCACCACCGCGCACGCGAACAGCGCATGGGACGCCTACCAGGCGTTCCTGAAGGATCCCGGTCCGATCGTGGTCGGCGCCGCGGCCGGCGCGAGCTGCTTCGGCCCGGCCTACGAGTTCGCGATGATCCTCGACAGCGACCTGCGCAAGCGCAAGCTCCGGCACAAGGTGCCGATGACCTACGTCACCCCGGAGCCGTACATCGGCCACATGGGCCTGGGCGGCGTCGGCGACTCCAAGGGCCTGCTGGAGGCCGAACTGCGCCAGCGCCACATCAACTGGATCGTCAACGCGAAGATCGCCGCGGTCCGCGACGGCGAGATGGACGTGGCCGAGATGACCGACGACGGCCAGCCGAAGAAGACCCACGTCCTGCCGTTCCGCTACTCGATGGTGCTGCCGGCCTTCACCGGCGTGGACGCGGTGCGCGGGATCGAGGGCATGGGCAACCCGCGCGGCTTCGTGCTGATCGACAAGCACCAGCGCAATCCCACCTACCGCAACATCTTCTCGCTGGGCGTGTGCGTGGCGATCCCGCCGGTGGAACAGACGCCGGTGCCGACCGGCGCGCCCAAGACCGGCTTCATGATCGAGTCGATGTGCACCGCCATCGTGCACAACATCCAGGCCGAGCTGCAGGGCAAGCCGGCCACCGCCGAAGCCACCTGGAACGCGATCTGCCTGGCCGACATGGGCGATACCGGTGCCGCGTTCGTGGCCCTGCCGCAGATCCCGCCGCGCAACGTGACCTGGGCCAAGGTCGGCAAGTGGGTGCACCTGGCCAAGGTCGCCTTCGAGAAGTACTTCCTGATGAAGATGAAGTCCGGCAATACCGAGCCGGTCTACGAGAAATACGTGCTCAAGCTGCTGGGCATCATGCGCACCCACTGAATCCCTTTCCGCAACACCTGCAACCAAGGAGCTGTCGCAATGAACGTCGATCGTGCCATTTTCGCCTTCGCCGGCATCATGGTCCTGGCCAGCCTGCTGCTGGCCCATTTCTTCTCGCCGCTGTGGCTGTGGCTCACCGCCTTCGTCGGCGCCAACCTGCTGCAGTCGAGCATCACCGGCTTCTGCCCGGCGGCGATCGTGTTCCGCAAGCTGGGCCTGTCCAGCGGTTGTGCCTTCAAGTAATCCGTACCGAAACCGGGAGCCTGGCGTGGACCTGCAAACGAACAAGCGCAGCAAGTGGTTGGTGCCATTGCTGCTGGCCAGCGCGCTTGCCGCCTGCGGCGGCAAGCCGCAGGCGCATGCACCGGCGGCGATCGAGGGCCTGGACACCCTGGTCGTGGACGCCGGCGAAGCCAGCGGCGGTCGCGCCTGGGACGGCGTGGTCGAAGCCGTGCGCCAGGCCACGCTGTCGGCGCAGACCAGCGGCCGCGTGCGGGAAGTGCTGCACGACGTCAACGAAACGGTGGCCGCCGACGAAGTGCTGGTACGCCTGAGCGCGGTGGAGCAGCAGGCCGGCGCCGACAGCGCACGCGCCCAGTTGCGCGCGGCCGAGGCCGCCGCCGCCGAGGCCGACAGCACCCACAAGCGCTTCCAGTCGCTGGCCGGCGACCGCTACGTTTCGCAGGCGCAACTCGACCAGGTGCGCGCCGCGCGCGACGCGGCGTTCGCCGCGCGCGACGCCGCGCGCGCCCAGGTGGCCAA
>JAFLEA010000022.1 GCA_017302035.1 Lysobacterales bacterium | reverse complement strand
GGCTGCACGGTGGTGCTCAAGGGCGCGGGCACCTTGGTCGCCGCACCCGGCCGCACGCCATGCGTGATCGCCGCGGGCAATCCGGGCATGGCCACCGGCGGCATGGGCGACCTGCTCACCGGCGCCATCGCAGCGATGCGCGCACAGGGCCTGCATGCGTTCGAGGCCGCGTGTGCCGGGGCACTGCTGCATGCGCTGGCCGGCGACGCCGCCGCACGCGCCGGCCAGCGCGGCCTGCTGCCATCGGACCTGGCGCCGTGGCTGCGCCGGCTGGCCAACCCGGAGACGCGCTGATGCGGATCGAACTGCCCGCCAGCGAAACCACCGAAGCGTTGGGGCGCGCCCTGGCCCGCACCCGTCCCGCGAGCGCGGTGGTGCACCTGCACGGGGAACTGGGCGCAGGCAAGTCCACCCTGGCCCGTGCCCTGCTGCGCGAACTGGGCGTGCAGGGGCCGATCCGCAGCCCCACGTACACCCTGCTCGAGCGTTATCCGGTCCCGGGCGGCGAGGCCTGGCACCTGGACCTGTACCGGATCGGCAACGCCGGCGAGCTGGATTTCCTGGGCCTGGACGGCGACGAGGCCACCTTGTGGCTGGTCGAATGGCCCGAACGTGGCGCCGCGGCCCTGCCGCCCCCCGACCTTCTGGTCCGCCTGGAGCAGGCGGGGGCAGGGCGCCTGGCCGGGATGGAGGCGGGGTCCGCCGCCGGAGCGGCATGGCTGGCTGCCTTGCAGGAAACCGGCTGCTTGCAGTCCCTTCTTGCCGGGTGACCCAAGGAAGGTCGCCCAGGCCACGGATTCTTAAAGGAAATATGCTTGCATTCGTCCCTGCATGGTGCTTGAATCCGGGCATGCGCCAGGGGAACGCCAGGATCGGAGGGTGGCAGGTGGGCTTTGTGCTCGCCGCATTGTCGCTTGCCGGTAGCGCCTGGGCCGGCCAGGTCCGCTCGCTGGTGCTGGAGCAGGGAGCCACCGGAACCCGTGCCGAAGTGGCCTTGCAGGGCACCGGCCAGTACAAGACCCTGAGCCTGGCCGGTCCGGACCGGCTGGTGCTGGATCTGTCCGATTCGCAGGCGGCCCGCGGCCTGAAGCTGCCCGCGCCGGCGGGCGTGGTCACTGCGGTACGCACCGGCCAGCCGGTGCCGGGCACGCTGCGCATCGTGTTCGAGCTGTCGGCCCCGGTGGCGGCGCTGCCGCTGCGGGTGGAGCCGTCCGCCGATGGCGCGCGCCTGCTGATCGAATGGCCTGGCGACGGGTCGGCACCGGCTTCCGCATCGCCGTCGCCGACGACTGTCGCCGTCCAGACGGAGCCGGACCCGCGTGAAGAGGCCGCACGCGCCACGGCCCTGCTTGCCGCCCGTGCGGCGCAGGCGGCGCAATCTCCCGCGCCTGCCGTGGCCCAATCGACGCCTGCGCCAGCCGGATCCGGTGTGCCTGCGACGAACGCCGCCTCCGGCCCGTCGCCGCGCGAAATCCTGGAAGGGCGGGCGCCCGGCATGGGCGCAGCGTCGCCCACTGTCCCGGCCGATGCCGGTCTCGCCGCGGTGCCGGCGGTGGCCCAGCCGGATCCCCCCGTGCAGCCGGCGCCGGTCCCGATCCAGGCCAGGCCCAAGGCGTTGCCGTCCGGCACCCGCCCGCTGGTCGTGGCCATCGATGCCGGCCACGGCGGCCAGGATCCCGGCGCGATCGGCCCCACCGGCAAGCGCGAGAAGGACGTGACCCTGGCCATGGCCCGCGAACTGGCGCGCCAGATCAATGCCACGCCCGGGCTCACGGCCTTCCTGGTCCGCGACGCGGACGTGTTCATCCCGCTGCCGATGCGCGCCCAGCTCGCGCGCAAGGCCAAGGCCGACATCTTCGTGTCCCTGCATGCCGACGCGGCGGAGAACCGCAGCGCGAGCGGCTCCTCGGTGTACGTGCTTTCGACCAAGGGCGCCTCCTCGCAGCGCGCGCGCTGGCTGGCCGACAAGGAGAACGCGGCCGACCTGGTCGGCGGCGTGCGCCTGCAGCAGACCGAGAACGTGCTGGCCGGCGTGCTCCTGGACCTGGCCCAGAGCGGCCACATGCGCGCCTCCGAGGACGCGGCCAATCATGTACTCGGCGGGCTCAAGCGCGTGGGCAACAACCACAAGCCCAACATCGAGCGCGCCAACTTCGCGGTGCTGCGCACCTCGGACATGCCGGCGATGCTGGTGGAAACGGCGTTCATCTCCAACCTCGAGGAGGAGAAGCGCCTGACCGATCCGGCCTACCAGCGCAAGGTCGCCGGTGCGGTGGTGGATGGCATCTCGACCTATTTCACCCGGCAGCCGCCGCCGGGCACGCTGTTCGCCGCCCGTGCCGAGGCCGAGAGCCTGGCGATGGCCGGCGGCACGCCCTGATCCCCCGCACGGGCTATCATCGGCGCATGTTTCCCGATCCGGCGCGCGACGCCGCGACGCCGTGCCGATCCGACCGCTTCCGGACACCCTGATCAACCAGATCGCCGCTGGCGAGGTCGTCGAACGGCCGGCCTCGGTGGTCAAGGAACTGGTCGAGAATGCGCTGGACGCCGGCGCCGGCCGGGTCGATATCGACCTGGAGGAAGGCGGCGTGCGCCTGATCAGGATCCGCGACGATGGCGGTGGCATCGCCGCCGACGAACTGGCGCTGGCGGTCAGTCGCCACGCCACCAGCAAGATCGCCTCGCTCGATGACCTGGAGGCGGTGGCCACGCTTGGCTTCCGCGGCGAGGCGTTGCCGTCGATCGCCTCGGTCAGCCGCTTCCGCCTGGCCTCGCGCCGGCCCGGCGACGGGCACGGTGCCGAGTTGCAGGTCGACGGCGGCCGGGTGGGCGAGGTCGCGCCCAAGGCGCACGCGCCCGGAACCACGGTCGAAGTGCGCGACCTGTTCTTCAACGTGCCGGCGCGGCGCAAGTTCCTGCGCGCCGAACGCACCGAACTGGGCCACATCGAGGAGTGGCTGCGCTCGCTGGCACTGGCGCGCCCGGACGTGGAACTGCGGGTGAGCCACAACGGCAAGCCCTCGCGCCGCTATCGCCCCGGCGACACCGACGCGGGCATGCGCCTGGGCGAGACCCTGGGCGAGGATTTCGTCCGCGCCGCGCTGCGCATCGACCATGCCGGCGCCGGGATGCGCCTGCACGGCTGGATCGCGCAGCCGCACTATTCGCGCTCCAGTGCCGACCAGCAGTACCTGTACGTCAACGGCCGCGCGGTGCGCGACCGCAGCGTCGCCCACGCGGTGAAGCTGGCCTACCAGGACGTGCTGTTCCATGGCCGGCAGCCGGCCTACGTGCTGTTCCTGGAACTGGATCCGGCACGAGTGGACGTGAACGTGCACCCCGCCAAGCACGAAGTGCGCTTCCGCGACGGGCGGCTGGTCCACGATTTCGTGTTCCGCACCTTGCAAGAGGCGCTGGCGCATACGCGCGCCGGTGCCGAGGCCGGCGCTGCGGCGGGATCGCCGCAGGCGGCCGCGACCCAAGGCGCCGCGGGCACTGCGGGAGGCGTGCCGGGATGGACCCCGCGGCCGCAGCCGCTGGGCCTGCGCGTGGACGAGGCCGCAGGCGCCTACGCCGTCCTGTACGGGCCGGGCGAAGCCCGGGGCGCAGCGCCGGTTGCCGGCCCCGCGCCGCTGCTGCGTCAGGACGCCGCGCTGCCCGCGGGCGACGGTGAAGTGCCGCCGCTGGGGTTCGCCGTCGCCCAGTTGCACGGCATCTACATCCTGGCCGAGAACGCCGAAGGCCTGGTGGTGGTGGACATGCACGCCGCGCACGAGCGGATCGGCTATGAACGGCTCAAGTCCGCCCACGACGGCCTCGGCCTGCGCGCGCAGCCGCTGCTGGTGCCGCTGGCGCTGGCGGTCGGGGAGCGCGATGCCGACATGGCCGAGCGCGAGGCGCAGACCCTGGCCGAACTCGGTTTCGACGTTACCCGCAACGGCCCGCAGACCCTGGCCGTGCGCAGCGTGCCCGCAGTGCTGGCGCACGCCGATCCGGAAGCGCTGCTGCGCGACGTCCTGGCCGACCTGCGCGAGCATGGCGCCACCCGGCGGGTCGCCGCCGCACGCGATGAACTGCTGTCGACCATGGCCTGCCATGGCGCAGTGCGCGCGAACCGGCGCCTGACCCTGCCGGAGATGAACGCACTGCTGCGCGACATGGAAGCCACCGAGCGTTCGGGACAATGCAACCACGGCCGCCCGACCTGGGCGCGCTTCAGCCTGGGGGAGATCGACCGATGGTTCCTGAGGGGAAGATGAGCCTGGCCCGCGCGGCCATGGCCACGGGCCTGCTGGCCTGCGCATCGCTGCTGGGGGCCTGCGGCGGCGGGGGCGAGGGCAAGGGCCCGGCCGCCGTGCCCGCGGTGGATCCGGCATTCCTGGCCGACCAGCAGGCCTGGCGCCAGCAGCGCGAGCAGGACCTGTTGCGGCCGGATGGCTGGACCAGTCTGGTCGGGCTGCACTGGCTGGAGCTGAAGGCGCACTACGTCGGCAGCGGCGAGCGCATCGGCAATGGCGTGCGCTTCGCCTTCGGTCCCGAGCGCATGGGCATGGTCTCGCGCGACGAGGCGGGCCGCTGGTGGTTCACCCCGGAAAAGGGCGCGGCACTGACCCTCGGCGACAAGCCGTTGCACGGACGGGTCGCCCTGCACAGCGACCACGACCCGGAGCCGACCGCGATCGGCTTCGATGAAGGCAAGGGGGTGATGACCCTGCTGCGGCGCGGCGACCGCTACGCGCTGCGGATCAAGCATGCCGACGCGCCCACCCGGTTGCAGTTTGCCGGCCTGCAATACTGGCCGGCCGATCCGGCCTGGCGGATCGAGGGCCGGTTCGTGCCGCATCCGCCCGGCAAGACCCTGCCGATCGGCGACATCGTCGGCACCCAGAGCGATTCGCCCAATGTCGGCGCGGTGGAATTCGAGCGCGACGGCAGGACGTTCCGGCTCGAGGCGCTGGGCGAACCGGGGCGCGACCTGTTCTTCGTCCTGGCCGACCGCACCAGCGGCCACGGCAGCTATCCGGCCGGCCGCTTCCTCGATGCGCAATGGCCCGGAGCCGACGGCAAGGTCGTGCTCGACTTCAATCGCGCCTACAACCCGCCGTGCGCGTTCACCCTGTTCGCGACCTGTCCGTTGCCGCCGCCGGAGAACCGGCTCGACCTGTCGATCGAGGCCGGCGAAAAGACCTATGTCTCGCCGGTGCGTTGAAGTGGCCGTGCCTGCAATGGCCCGGCGCCCGGCCGATGGAAAGAGGACGCTGTGGCGGGTTGCGGTGTGGCTCGGAGCCGCCTGGCTGGCCTTGGCCCTCGCGCCGGCCGCGTCCGCCGAACCGCCGGTGCCGTTGTTGTGGAAGGTGTCCGACGCCGACAGCTCGCTGTACCTGCTCGGCTCGTTCCACCTGTTGTCCGCCGACGACTATCCGTTGTCGACTGACGTCGAGACCGCGTTCGCCGATGCCGAGTCGCTGCTGTTCGAGCTGGCGCCGGCGGAGATGGAGTCGCCGGCGCTGGCCGGGCGCATGACCGCGGCGGCGGCGCGGACGCGGGCGGGCAGCCTGGAACAGGACCTCGGGCCGGAGCTGTGGGCGGAGCTGGAGCGCTACGCCGCCGGCAACGGTCTGCCGCTGGCGCAACTGGCGCGGTTCGACCCCTGGTTCGTCGGCCTGACCGTGGGATTGCGCGAGATGGGCAAGCAGGGCCTGGATCCGGCGCTGGGCCTGGACCGGCATTTCATGCAGGCCGCCGCGCGCGCCGGCAAGCCGGCCGACGGCCTGGAGCGGGCCGACGAACAGATCGCGGTGCTGTCCGGCATGGACCTGGACGAGCAGCGCCAGATGCTGGCCGAGGCGCTGCAACAGGCGCACGAGGGCCAGGCCCAGTCGCGCGCGCTGCATCGCACCTGGCGCGCCGGCGACGCCGGCCGGCTGTGGAACGACATGGCCGCGGAGATGAAGCGCGACTATCCGGCGCTGTACCGGAAGATCAACGTCCAGCGCAACGATGCCTGGCTGGCGAAACTGGAGCGGGCGCTGGCGCGGGACGACGACGTGCTGGTGGTGGTCGGTGCGCTGCACCTGCTGGGCGAGGACGGCGTGGTGGAGAAGCTGCGGGCGAAGGGCTACCAGGTGGAGCGGGTCTGCTCGGCCTGTGCACGCTGAGGTGCCGGCTCCATCACGATGCAGTCGACCGGACAGGCCGGTACGCACAGTTCGCAGCCGGTGCACAGCGGATCCAGGACCGCGTGCATCAGCTTGTTGGCGCCGACGATCGCATCCACCGGGCAGGCCTGGATGCACTTGGTGCAGCCGATGCAGTCGGCTTCGATCACCACCGCCACCTGCGCCGGCTTGTGCTCGCCGCGTGCGCGGTCGTAGGCCACCGGCGCCGTCCCCAGCAACAGCGCCAGCGCGCGTGCGCCCGGGTCGCCGCCGGGCGGGCAGCGCTCAGGCCCGGCTTCGCCGCGCGCCATCGCCCCGGCATAGGGGCGACAGCCGTCGTAGCCGCACTGGCCGCACTGGGTCTGCGGCAGCAGCCGGTCGAGGCGTTCGATCAGGTCGTCGATGGGCGGGCGGGTCATGCGTGACGGAAGCTGGCGCTGGCGGCAGGCATTATCGCCCGGCGGCGGCGAACCGGATCAGGCGATCTGGCGGCCGCGGTACCAGCGCGCGTGGGCGAGGGCGAGCATCGGCCGGTCCTCGCGGCTGTCGCCGTAGGCATGGATGCGCGGGTAGCGCGTCAGTTCGCGGGCCGCGCGGATGTCGGCGGCCTTGTGCGCGCCGCGGTCGCCGCCGAGGTAGCGGCCGGTAAGGCGGCCGTCCACGACTTCCAGGCGGTTGCACAGCAGTCCCAGGCCATGCCGTTCGCACCACGGGCGCAGGTACAGGTCGAGCGAGCCGGATACCAGCAACAGGTCGTCGCCGCGTTCGCGATGCCAGGCGATGCGCGCCATCATCCATGGGCGCAGCAGGCCGGGCAGCACCTCATCGGCGTAGTGGCGTGCCGCCTTCTCGATCTCGGCCGCGTCGCGGCCGGCGAACGCCACCCGGGTAACGCGCGTGCGCAGCACGGCGGCCGACACCAGCCCGATCCGGTAGCCGGCCAGCCACGGTCCCACACTCCACTTCGCGCCGGCCTGTTGGCGCGGCGTGGCCACGCCGCGCAGGAAGCGCGAATAGGTGTCGCAGGTCGTGACCGTGTGGTCGAAGTCGATCAGCGCCAGATCCATCCACGCAATCCTAGGTCGACGTGGCGCGTTTGCGCCGGGAACGCCCTAGCGAACGGGCATGCCCGGCTGCGCGCCGGGATCGGCGTCGAGCAGGGCCAGCGCGCCGCCGTCGAAGCCGGCCGACAGGACCATGCCCTCGCTGACCCCGAAGCGCATCTTGCGCGGCGCCAGGTTGGCGACGAACACCACGTTGCGCCCGATCAGCTTTTCCGGCTCGCCGTAGCTGGCGCGGATGCCGGAGAAGATCTGGCGCCGGCCCAGTTCGCCGGCGTCGAGCAGGAAGCGCAGCAGCTTGTCCGAACCGTCGACGAAGTCGCATTCGAGCACCTTGCCGATGCGCAGGTCGAGCCGGGCGAAATCCTCGATGCCGATGCAGGCGGGGGTCTCGCCGACCTGCGCGGCAGCGGTGGCGGGCTGGGTCTCGGCCTTCGTTCCGGCCTGCTTCGCGGGCGCGGCAGGCGCCGCGGCCAGGGTGTCCTTCGAGGCTTCGGTCATGGCGTCGATCAGCTTGGGGTCGATGCGGGTGAACAGCGGAACGTAGGTGTCGATCCGGTGCGCGAGCAGGGGGGCGTCCAGGTCGGCCCAGCCGCGCACGGGCGCGGCGAGGAAGTCGGCGGCCTGGGCCGAGGTGCGCGGCAGTACCGGCGCCAGCGCGGCGGCGAGCACCCGGAACAGGTTCAGGCCCTGGGTGCACACGGCCTGCAGCCTGGCGTCGGCGCCTGCTTCCTTGGCGATCACCCAGGGCTTGTGTTCGTCGATGTACTTGTTGGCCTCGTCGGCCAGCGCCATCAGCTGGCGGATCGCCGCGGCCGGGTCGTTGCGCTCGTAGGCGTCGCGTACCCCGCCCAGGGTGGCGACGAAGCGCGCGTACTGGTCCGGGTCGGGTAGCGCATCGGCCAGGCGGCCGCCGAAGCGCTTGTCGACGAAGCCCGCGCAGCGGCTGGCCAGGTTGACGAACTTGCCGACCAGGTCGGCGTTCACCCGCGCGGTGAAGTCGGAAAGGTTCAGGTCCAGGTCGTCGACGCCGCCGGAGGACTTGGCCGCGTAGTAGTAGCGCAGCGCCTCGGGGTCCAGGCCGGCGTCGAGGTAGGTGCGGGCCATGATGAAGGTGCCCCGCGACTTGGACATCTTGGCTCCGTCCACGGTCAGGTAGCCGTTGACGTGCAGCCGGGTCGGCGCGCGCAGGCCGGCGCCGTGCAGCACCGCCGGCCAGAACAGGCCGTGGAAATTGACGATGTCCTTGCCGATGAAGTGGTGCAGCTCGGCGGTGCTGTCCGCGGCCAGGAACGCGTCGAAGTCCGCGCCGTTCTCCGCGCACAGGTTGCGGAAGCTCGACAGGTAGCCGATCGGTGCATCCAGCCAGACGTAGAAGTACTTGCCCGGCTGGTTGGGGATCTGGAAGCCGAAATACGGCGCGTCGCGGGAGATGTCCCAGGCGCGCAGGCCGCCCTCGGCGTCCAGCCATTCCATCAGTTTGGCCTTGACCCCCGGCAGGGCCACGTCGCCGGCCAGCCACTGGCGCAGGAAGCTCTCGAAGCGGCCGACCTCGAAGAAGAAGTGCTCGGAATCGCGCAGTTCCGGGGTGGCCCCGGACAGCACCGACTTCGGCTCCTTCAGGTCGGTGGGTGCGTAGGTGGCGCCGCACACCTCGCAGTTGTCGCCGTACTGGTCGATCGCGCCGCAGTTGGGGCAGGTGCCCTTGATGTAGCGGTCGGGCAGGAACATGCCCTTGGCCGGATCGTAGAACTGGGCCACCGAGCGCCGTGCGATGTGGCCGCCGGCGTCCAGCCGCGAGTAGAGCAGCTCGGTGATCTCGCGATTGGTCCGCGAATGGGTCGAGTCGTAGTGGTCGAAGGCCACGCCGAAGGCGGCGAAGTCGCGCTCGTGGCCGGCCTGGATGCCGGCGATGAAGGCCTCGGGGGTGACCCCGGCCTTCTCGGCGGCGAGCATGATCGGGGTGCCATGGGTGTCGTCGGCGCAGACGTAGTGCACCGTGTCGCCGCGCATGCGCCGCGCCCGCACCCAGACGTCGGCCTGGATGTAGCCGACCAGGTGGCCCAGGTGCAGCGGGCCGTTGGCGTAGGGCAGGGCGTTGGTGACGAGGGCGGAGCGGGACATGGGCGGCGTATCGCTGGGGGTTGGCGATTATCGCACGGAGGCCGAACCGATCCGGCCGGCGCCATGACGGCGTTCCGGCGTGCGCGGTGCCATCCCGGAAAGCAGCGACCCGGCCGGGGCCGGGTCGTGTGGTTGCATCATCCAGCCGGACCGGAACGCTATTGCCGCAGCCAGGTCTGCGACTTGCAGATGAAGGCGATGCAGCCGGACACCTCCAGCTTCCTGCCGCCCTCGACCAGCTCCATCTTCGACTTGTAGACCTTGCCTTCGTCGGGCTTGAGGATGGTGCCGCCGGCGTACTTGCCGCCGCCCTGGGCCTTCATCCCGCGGATGATTTCCATGCCCGCGATCGGCTTGTCCTTGCGGTCGTCGCTGCACTTGTCGCAGGTCGGGTTCGGCTTGCTGGGATTGAGCAGTTCGACGATGTGGCCGCTGATGGTGCCGTTGGACGCCTGGCTGATCTCGACGATGGACTTGGGCTTGCCGGTGTCGCTGTCGATGGTCTTCCAGCGGCCGACGGCGGTGTCGGCGGCGAGGGCCGAGCCGGCGGCCAGCAGGGCCGGCAACAGCACGGCGATGGCAAGCGTATTGGAACCGGTACTGCGCATGTCCCCTCCCGGGAAGTTGACCCCGGCCAGGGCGGCCGGGCCGGGGTCCACTCTAGCGCAGCGCCGCCAGGCTGCCTACGCCTGCGTACGGTCAGGGTTGCGGACGGGTGCCGACGCTGGCGTCCGGTTCCGGGCTTTTCGGCTCGGGGGCGTCGACCTGCGGTGCGGTCGCCGGGACCCGCGAATTGGGGCGGTTGTCGGTGCCGATCTGCTCGACCGGGCCCACGTCCACCCGCCCGGTGTAGGAGCGCTCCCAGATCGAGTCCTGCAGAGCGCGGTACTTCGCCGGTTCCCAGTAGCTCTCGTCGTAGTACTTGGAACCGTCGATCTGCAGGTAGTCGCCGCCGGGCCCCGGGATGTAGATCTTCAGCGCGCCGGAGAAGCCCGTGCGGCTGCCGGTCTGGCGGGCACGTTCGCGGTGCAGGACCGCGGCCAGCCGCGGTTCGGAGGCTTCGTCGCCGTACTTGGCGTAGATGGCCTGGCCCACTTCCAGGGCGCGGGCGCGCTCGGCCTCGTCCAGCGCCGCCCAGTAGCGCTCGCGATGGCCCATGAAACCCTCGTAGCCGCGCTCGGCGGCCAGGTCCATCCAGGCGTAGGCCAGCGGCCGGTCCTGGTCCACGCCCTGGCCGTTCCACAGCATCTCGGCGACCATGCCCTGCGCGGGCTTGTCGCCGTAGTAGGCGGCGCGCTGGAAGAAGCTGAAGGCCTCGGCGTACTCGCCTTCCCCGTAGCGCTTCTGCCCGTTGAGGCGGTAGCGCAGGTCCGGGTGCGAGGACAGGAAGCCGGCGCTCATCATCAGCTCGTCCTGGGTCGGATCGGGCGGTGGCTTGCCGCCTGCCGGCTTGTCCGCGGCGAATGCCGCAGGGCACAGCAATGCGAGCAACAGCAGGTACCCCGCCTTCCCTTGCCTGGCGTCCATGTGTCGTTCCGGCCTCGTCCACGCGAACTTGCGCGGGCGCATTCTGGCCCAGCCCGGCAGTTGCCGGAATGGCCGTTAGTCACGCATGCCGGAGGCGGGGCGATCCCGGGCCGGCGGCGGCCGGCCCGGGAGGATCGCGCAGGTCAGTCGGCCTTCGACGGAGTGCCGACCGCGACCTGTCCACCGATGTGCTTGCCGAAGAAGTCCAGGATCTTCGTGTACAGCGCCTGGTTGTTTTCTTCCTTGTAGAACCCGTGCATCTCGCCGGACTGGATGATCGTCTCCACTGGCGGGTTGCCGGCCTTGACCAGGGCGTCGCGCATCGCTTCGGTCTGCTCGGGCACGGCGCGCTGGTCGCGGGCACCGGCCACCAGCAGCACCGGGATCCCCACCTTGTCCGCCAGCGCGGTGGGCGAGCCGGCGCGCAGCGTGTCCTTGTCGGTGCCGATGGTACGGCGCAGGTAGCGGCGCCCGGACTCGCGCTGCGGGATGTCTCCCTTGGTATGCAGCATCTCCAGGTCGTACACGCCGACGTAGCCTACCGCGCACTGGAACAGACCGGGTTCGCGGATCGGCGCCATCAGCGAGGAGTAGCCGCCGAAGCTGCCGCCGAAGATGCAGATGCGGTCCTTGTCGACGTAGCCCTGGTCGATCGCCCAATGGGTCGCGTCGAGGATGTCGTTCTGGATCCCCTGCGCCCATTGCATGTGGCCGGCGTCGCGGAACTCCTTGCCGTAGCCGTCCGAACCGCGGAAGTTGACCTGCAGCACGGCATAGCCGCGGCTGGCGAACATCTGGGCGGTGGTGTCGAAGCCCCAGTTGTCGCGCGGGCCGATCGGTCCGCCGTGCGGGTTGACGATCAGCGGCAGGTTGCGCCCGCTGGAGCCATGCGGCAGGGTCAGGTAGCCATGGATCTGCTTGCCGTCGCGGGACTTGACCACGAACGGCTTGACCTCGCTCATCTTCTTCGGATCCAGCCAGGCGCGGCCCTGCATCAGGAAGCGTGCCTTGCCGGTGTCGCGGTCGTACAGGTAGAGCTCGCCGGGGTTGGTGTCGCTGGACACCGAAACCACGATCTTCTTGCCGTCCTTGGTCGCGCTGGAGAAGTCGACGAACTGGCCGGGGAAGGCCGAGGCCAGGGACGTGTAGATTTCCGCGTCCGGATGATCCTCGTCGATCAGCGTGACCTTGGGCGCGCCGGCCTCGGTCACCGCGGCGATCAGGCTCTGCTGGTCCACCGACCAGATCAGGTCGGAGATGTCCGCTTCCGGATCCTGGTGCAGGGCGATGAACTTGCCGGTGGCGGTGTCCAGGGTGCCGATCGCAGCCGGTGCCTTGCCGTCGCTCTGGGTGGCGTACACCTTGCCGTCGGGCGCGGTGTGCACCACCGACAGGTGCTTGCCGTCGGCCTTGGAGGCGCTGACCAGGGTCCAGGCGCCCTTGTCGTCGCGGCGATACAGTTCGGAGCGCTCCTCGTACTCGCCCTCGTCGTTGCGGCTCGAGGAGCAGAGCGCGAAGCGCGGCTTCTTGTCGGCGTCCAGCGAGATCGAGCAGTTCTCCTTGGGCGCGCGCGCCATGGGCACGCGCCGGCCGGTATAGGTATCCATCAGCACCACCTCGGTGCCGGCGCCTTCCTTGGAACGGGCGAGGTCGCTCAGGGTCATCGCCACGTTGGTGTCGTCGTCGCGCAAGGTGTCGAGCAGGGACAGGCGCTCGTTGTTGTCGACCTGCTTGCTGCGCTGGGTGGCGTCGCGAGTGCCGTAGAAAACCAGCGGCCGCGGCTGGCTGCCGTCGGCATTGACCGCGAACCATTCGCCGGTGCCCATCGGCTGTTCGAAGCTGCCGATTTTGCGCACGGCATTGAACATCAGGCGATCGGGACTGGTCCAGTAGAACGAGCCGACGCTGCGGCCCTCGGGCAGCTGGTTGACCTTGACCACCGACAGGTCGCTGGTGCGCATCACGGTCAGCACGTCCTGGTCGCCGCGGTCGACGGTCATGGCCAGGTATTCGCCGTTGGGCGAGATCTTTGCGTTGCTGTAGGTGGGGTGCTTGACGAAATCCTGCACCGGGATCGGCGCGTCGGCCGCCATGGCCGGCAGCGGCGAGGCCAGGGCGGCGGCCAGGAAGGACAGGGTACGAATGCGCATGATGGCTCCTTGAAGTCCTCTTTCTAAAGGAAAAGCCCGGCTTTCGCCGGGCTTCTCCGTCCGTACGCTGTGGCTCAGAAGCGCCAGTTCAGCGAAACGTAGTAGCGACGGCCCAGCGGGTCGGCGCCGATCCACGGCTGGTAGAACGGCGAGCCGGTGAAGCTGTTGTCGACGCGGTACTGGTTGTCCAGCACGTTGAGGACCTGCAGCTCTGCACGCAGGTTGTCGCCGAAGCGCTTGCCGACCGTCAGGTTGTACAGCATGTACGGCGGCAGGCGGCGCGGGTACCAGCCGCCGGCGGTGTTGGTGCCGTCGACCGCGGCGTTGGAGAACGCCGTGCCCAGGCGGGTGCCGAACACCGTGGTGGTCCAGTCGCCGTAGTTCCAGCTCACGCTGCCGCGGATGCGGCTGCGCTGCGGGGTGTTGTAGTACGGGGACCGGTCGCGGAGGTCTTCCAGGGGGTCATCGGCCAACTGCTTGAACTTGTTGGTCAGCACCAGGGTGTAGGCCAGGTCCGTGGTGAACGTGCCCCAGCGGTCGGTGCCGTAGCGCCAGCGGTAGGTGGCGTCGATGCCGCTGGTATCGGTCAGCGCGGTGTTGATGTAGGCGCTGTTGATCCGCTGCACGCGCTGGTCGGTCGGCGCGCCCGGCGAGCTCTCGCGGGTGATCAGGGTGTAGACGTTGTCGCAGAACGCCTGGCTCGGGGGCGGCGTACCGTCGCTGTAGCTGCCCAGGCGGCAGGCCGCCTCGGTCTGCAGCAGGTAGTCGTTGGAGAACTGCGACGCAGCGTCGGTCAGCTTGATCCGGTACCAGTCGACCGAGGCGGACATGCCGTCGGTGATGTCCCACACGAAGCCGGCACCCCACGACTCACCCTCTTCTTCCTTCAGCTCCGGGTTGCCGGCGATCAGGGTCTGGGTGGTGTAGATGGTCGGGTCGCCGCTCACGTTGCACTGGGCGCGGGTACGCTTGCCGCCAGCAGCACCGGCGCCGATGCCGGCGCGGCAGGCGTACTCGTCGAGCACGCTCGAGTACGAGGCCGCGCCTTCAGCGTAGATCAGCTGCATGTCGGGTGCGCGGAAGCTGGTGGCGTAGGAGCCGCGCAACAGCAGGCTGGAGAACGGACGGTATTCCAGGCCGAGGTTGTAGGTGACCGCATCGTCGACGTTGGAGATGTCGTCGTACTGGTCCCAGCGTGCCGCCAACTGGGCCGTCAGGTTGCTGAACAGCGGTACCCGGAACTCGGTGCCGACGGCGAAGCGGTCGCGGTCGCCTTTGGTACGGCCGGAGCTGGTCAGGTTGTAGACGGTCTGGTCGTCGATCGGGCGCAGCTGATCCAGGCGCGGATCGCTGCGCAGGTCCACGGTCTGGCGGTTCCATTCGGCCACCGCCGCCCAGCCCACCGCACCGGCCGGCATCTCGAACAGGTCGCCGCCGACGTTGAAGCCGAGGTTGGCCGCGGTGGTCTCGGAGGTATTGATCACACGGGTCGCGAACGAACGGTAGATCTCCGGAGTGATCGGGGTCGACCAGCGGTTCAGGTCGATGTTGTGGACCGCATAGGTGCCCGTGGCGCTGATCACGCCGGCGGTGTTGGCGTAGCCGAGCCGCGGGCCGAGGAAGTAGTCGTGCACGGCCTTGGCCAGCAGGCGCGGGCGATCCTGCTGATAGTTGTAGTAGCCGTAGTTGGCGTAGGCTTCCCAGTCGAAGCGGTCGGAGAACATGCCGCGCACGCCCGCCGAGATGTCGTAGGTGTATTCGTCGAAGCGGGTGGTGGCCGCCTCGGGGCCGCCCAGTTCATCGGGCGAGAACACGCGCTGCAGCTGGACCAGGTCCTTGGTGCTGGTGTTCCACACGTAGGCGCTGGTGGCACCGGTGCGGGTCGTGTTGAAGCGGTCGCCGTTGGTGCCCCAGAACTCGGTGCCCGAGCCGGCGGTGGCCTTGCTGCCCCAGTAGCTGGCGGTGGCCCACAGCTGGGTGGTGTCGGTCACGTCGAAGGTGCCGTGGCCGTAGGCGGTCCAGAACTGGCTGCTGTTGGAAAGGGTACGCGAGCCCTGCTGGGTGAACGAGCCGCAGTACTTGCCGCGCGCGGCGGTGGTACGCGTGGTGAAGCCGAGGCGATCACAGGCGGCGTCGCCCGGCCAGTAGGCGTTGTGGTTGACCGGGCCATTGGCGTTGGCCACGCCGCGGATCATGATCAGCGACAGCGCCGGATTGGTGAAATCCGGTCCCAGCGGGCCATTGCGGGTGTCGGACAGGAAGTCGCGCTGGTCGCCGAACACCGGCTCGGTGGCGCGGTACTGCAGGGCCCAGGTGGCGCTCCAGCGGTCGCCGGTGCGGCCGCCCATCAGCTCGAAGCCGCCGGTGTCGCCGCCGCCGTTGGCGGTGGTGCCGGCGATCAGGCGCAGCTGGTTGCCGTCGAAGTTCTCGCGCAGGACGATGTTGACCACGCCGGCCACGGCGTCGGAGCCGTAGATCGCCGAGGCGCCGCCGCTGAGCACTTCCACGCGCTCGATCACCGAGGACGGGATGGCGCGGGTGTTGACCACGTTGTTGTCACGGTTGTACGGCTGCGGGTACTGCGCCGGACGGCGACCGTTGATCAGGACCAGGGTGTAGCCCGGGCCGAGGTTGCGCAGGTTCACGACCTGGGCGTTGGGCGAGAAGCCGGTGACGCCGAGGTCGCCGGTGTACGATGTGGTGGCGTTCTGGCTCAGCGACTGGAGCATGTCGGCCACGCTCTGGAAGCCTTCGCGGTCGATGTCCTGGCGGGTAATCACGGTTACCGCGGTCGGGCCCTCGATCTCGGCGCGCTTGATGCGCGAACCGACGACCTGGACCTTGTCGAGGGTCTGGGTGCCTTCCTTCTTTTCCGTGCTCGCGGCGCTGTCTTGGGCGAACGCAGTGCCGGTGGCCGGCAGGATCAGGGCGGTCAGGAGGGCGGCGGTGAGGCGGTGCCGGATGGGAGCAGATGCTTGCTTCATGGTGTGCGGTATCCCCTAGGTCGTTGATTCTGATTCGGCTCGCATCCCTGGAACCGGAGCCTGAACGAGGCCGGAATAGAGTGGCCTGAACGAAAGTTAACATGGTTTTAATTCCAATTGTATCTGATCGTCACAATTGCCCTTCCCCCATCGATTGAGCACTCCCATGGATCCCACTGCCCGCCTGACCGGCGCCCTGGAAGGCCTGCCGGAGCCGATTTCCGGCCTGCTCCTGGCCCCCCCGGGGGCCCACTGGGAGGTGCGCGTGGCGGGCGGGGAGTGCCGGGTGGGCCTGTCGCTTGGCTGGCCCGGGGCCGGATCGGCCGCCGCCTTGCGGGCCCGGGTGGAAACCGTCGTGGTGGCCCAGGGCCTGGCGCTGGCCGACTTCAGGGTTGGTAGCCGGATCGCCGCCCATGCGGTCCAGCCCGGTCTGTCCCCGCTGCCCCGGGTCCGCAACGTGATCGCGGTCGGCTCGGGCAAGGGCGGGGTGGGCAAGTCCACCACGGCGGTCAACCTGGCCCTGGCCCTGCAACGGCTGGGGGCGAGGGTGGGGATCCTGGATGCCGACGTGTACGGGCCCAGCGTGCCGGCGATGCTCGGCCTGTCCGGCCGGCCGGAGAGCCCGGACGACAAGTCGATCGAGCCGCTGCGCGCGTTCGGGGTCGAGGCCATGTCCATCGGCCTGCTCGTGGACCAGGACACGCCGATGATCTGGCGCGGGCCGATGGCGACCTCGGCGTTGACCCAGCTGTTCGCCGATACCCGCTGGGGCGACCTGGACTACCTGCTGGTGGACCTGCCGCCGGGCACCGGCGACATCCAGCTGACCCTGGCGCAGAAGATCCCGGTGGCCGGGGCGGTGATCGTGACCACCCCGCAGGAGATCGCCACCCTGGACGCGCGCAAGGCGCTGAAGATGTTCGGGAAGGTCAACGTGCCGGTGCTGGGCATCGTCGAGAACATGGCCGTGCATGTATGCGGCAACTGCGGGCATGCCGAGCACCTGTTCGGGCAAGGCGGCGGCGAGGCGATGGCGCGGCAGTACGGCGTGCCGTTGCTGGGTTCGCTGCCGCTGGACCTGAGCATCCGCGAGCAGGGCGACGCCGGCGCGCCGGTGGTGGCCGCCGCGCCGGATTCGGCGCCGGCGCAGGCGTACCTGGCCGCGGCCCAGGCGATGGCCGCGCACCTGGCCGCGCGCCCGCGTGCGGCGATACCGATCGCCTCGTCGCTGGCCTAGGCCCGTCCCGCCGCGTGCCGCCGGCCGGTACAGCCGGCCGACGGCCGGCTCGGCTAGAATCGCCCGCTCACGGGCCATCGCGCCGCAGGGAACACCGCATGAGCATCAAGAGCGACCGCTGGATCCGCCGCATGTCCGAACGGCCGGGCGGGATGATCGAGCCGTTCGAGCCGGGCCAGGTCAAGTTCTCGGACAAGGCCGGCGCCAACGACGGTCGCATCGTCAGCTACGGCACCTCCAGCTACGGCTACGACGTGCGCTGCTCGCGCGAGTTCAAGGTGTTCACCAATATCAACTCGACCATCGTCGACCCCAAGCACTTCGATCCGAAGAGCTTCGTCGACGTGGTGGCCGACGAGTGCATCATCCCGCCGAACTCCTTCGCCCTGGCGCGCACGGTGGAGTATTTCCGCATCCCGCGCGACGTGTTGGTGGTATGCCTGGGCAAGAGCACCTACGCGCGGTGCGGGATCATCGTCAACGTGACCCCGCTGGAGCCGGAGTGGGAGGGGCACGTGACCCTGGAGTTCAGCAACACCACGCCGCTGCCGGCGCGGATCTACGCCAACGAGGGCGTGGCACAGATGCTGTTCTTCCAGTCCGCCCCGGACGACGTGTGCGAGACCTCGTACCGCGACCGCGGCGGCAAGTACCAGGGCCAGACCGGAGTCACCCTGCCGCGGACCTGACTCCGCTACTTGCGCTTGAGCAACATGCCCACGCCGACGGCGACCAGGATCGCCGGCCACCAGGTGGCGACCAAGGCACCCAGGCTGCCGTCGATCCAGCCCAGGTTGCGGGCCAGCAGGAACAGGCCCAGGACGATCAGGACGAGCGCGGCGAAGATGTTGGAGCCCATTGCATCGGATCGGCAGCGGAGAGGGTGCCTATCCTAGCCGCGAACCCCAGTGTTCGCGAAGCGTGGCGAGCGCGCCGGCCTCGTGGCGCACCGCCGTGCCGTTGCCCCAGACCGGGCCCGGCCAGGCCGGGTCGGCGGAGTGGCGGCCGACCAGGTGCACGTGCAGCTGGCGCACGATGTTGCCGAGCGCCGCGATGTTGAGCTTCTCCACCCCGGGTTCGGCGCGCAACAGGTGCGAGACCCGGTTGATCTCGGCCAGCAGCAGGCGCTGCTGGCCGCCGTCCAGATCGATCCATTCAGCGGCGCCGGGCACGCGCGGCACCAGCAGCAGCCAGGGGAAGCGGGCGTCGTCCATCAGCCGCACCTGCGACAGCGGGCCGTCGGCCACGAACACGCTGTCGGCGGCCAGGCGCGGATCCAGTGCGAAGGTCTCGCTCATCGCAGGTGCTCCGCCAGGAAGGCCAGGCTGCGCTGGCGCGCCAGCGCAGCGCTGGGGGCGTGGAAGGCCGCGGGGTCGACATCGCGGTTGAAGGCGTGGCCGGCCGGATAGGCGAACACCGGCATCGCGGGCAGGGCGCAACGGTGTGCGGCCACCGCCTCGGGCGGGATCGAGGGGTCGTGTTCGCCGAAGTGGAACATCACCGGCGCCCGGGGCGCGGCGACCAGCGCCGGGTCTTGCAGGAACGGCAGGTCGCGCGCGCCGTAATAGGCCACCGAAGGCAGGCCCAGGCGCAACGCCGAGAGCATCGCCACGGTGCCGCCCCAGCAATAGCCGACCGTGCCCACCGCCGGCGCGCCGCCGGCAGCGGCCAGGTGCGCGCGCAGCCACGCCGCGGCCGCCTCCACGATCCGCAGCGCCGCATCCATCCCCAGTTGCCCGGCCAGTTCGCGGCCGCGGGCGAAGCCGGGCGCGTCGTAGCCCAGTTCCACGCCGCGCTCGGCCGGGTCGAAGAATGCCGGCGCCAGCACCGCGTACCCGTCGACGGCATAGGCCTCGGCCACCGCGCGGATGTGCGGGTTGGCGCCGAAGATCTCCTGGATCACCACCAGGCCGCCCTTTGGCGCGGCGGACGGGTCGGCCTGCCAGGCGGCGACGGTGCCGGCGGCGGTATCGAGCTGCGTCCATCGGCCCATGGCGGTCTCCTGCGGTTGCCGGGGCCATTATGGAGGCATGCCGCCGCCGGCCGCGCCGGCGACCGCCCGCGTATAATCCCGCGCCCCGGCCTCGCCGGCCCGCCACCGTCCGGCAGCCAACTCCGCAACGCCCATGTCCGTGCACAACCCCAAGGTGGGTTTCGTCAGCCTCGGCTGCCCGAAGGCCCTGGTCGATTCCGAGCGCATCCTCACCCAGCTGCGGGTGGAGGGCTACGCCATCGTGCCCAGCTACGACGCGGCCGACGTGGTGGTGGTCAACACCTGCGGCTTCATCGATTCGGCGGTGGCCGAATCGCTGGACGCGATCGGCGAGGCGATGAACGAGAACGGCAAGGTGATCGTCACCGGCTGTCTGGGCAAGCGCTCGGAGCTGATCCGCGAGCAGTACCCGGACGTGCTGTCGGTGTCCGGGCCGCAGGACTATGCCAGCGTGATGCAGGCGGTGCATGCGGCGCTGCCGCCGAAGCACGATCCGTTCCTGGACCTGGTGCCGCGCGGACGCCCTGGCGTCCGCGACGAAGACGATGTCGGGGTCAAGCTCACCCCGCACCACTACGCGTACCTGAAGATTTCCGAGGGCTGCAACCATCGCTGCAGCTTCTGCATCATCCCCTCGATGCGCGGCGACCTGGTCTCGCGCCCGGTGGATGAGGTGCTGCGCGAGGCCGAGCGACTGGTCAAGGGCGGGGTGCGCGAACTGCTGGTGGTCTCGCAGGACACCTCGGCCTACGGCGTGGATCTGAAGTACGCCCCGCGGACCTGGCGCGGGCGCGAGTACCAGACCCGGATGAAGGCGCTGTGCGAGGGCCTGTCCGAACTGGATGCCTGGACCCGGCTGCACTACGTGTATCCGTATCCGCACGTGGACGAGGTAGTGCCGCTGATGGCGGAGGGGAGGATCCTTCCCTACCTGGACATCCCGTTCCAGCACGCCAGCCCGCGCATCCTGCGGCTGATGAAGCGCCCGGGCGCGGTGGAAAAGACCCTGGAGCGGGTGCAGCGCTGGCGTGCGGCCTGCCCGGCGCTGACCCTGCGCTCGACCTTCATCGTCGGCTTCCCCGGCGAGACCGAAGCCGAGTTCGAGGAACTGCTCGATTTCCTGGACCAGGCGCAGCTGGACCGGGTGGGCGCCTTCGCCTACTCGCCGGTGGACGGCGCGGCGGCCAACGATCTGCCCGGCGCGGTGCCGGAGGACGTGAAGCAGGAGCGGTTGGCGCGGTTCATGGCGCGGCAGGGCGAGATCTCCGCCGCGCGCCTGGAGGCCAAGGTCGGCAGCGTGCAGCGCTGCCTGGTGGACCTGGTCGACGGCGAACTGGCGATCGCCCGCTCGATGGCCGATGCGCCGGAGATCGACGGTACCGTGCAGATCCAGGACGGCCGCGATGCCGGTCTGCAGCCGGGGGAGTTCGTCGACGTGCGGATCATGGGCAGCGACGAACACGACCTCTACGGCGAAGTCGAATACAACGAGTACAACCAGGCCGGCGACCGGCTGGACCTGCGGATGCTGTGAACGCGGGGTTGTGGAGCCGGCCGTTGGCCGGCTGCGCTTCTCCGCCACGACAGGCAGCCGGCCAGCAGCCGGCCCTGCATCAGGCGCGTTCGCAGCGGGCGTATTCCACCGCAACGATGGCAAAGCGCGCCGCGCCGCCCGGCAGCTGCGCCTCCACCTCGTCGTCCACCCGCTTCTTCAGCAGCGCCCGCGCCAGCGGCGAGTCGATGCTGATCCAGCCGGCGGCCGCGTCCGTCTCGTCCGGCCCGACGATGCGGTAGCGGGCCAGCTCGCCGGTGTCGATCCGCTCCAGCGCCACCCAGGCGCCGAAGAACACCGCCTCCGGGTCCGATGGCGCCTGCTCCACCACCTTCAGCGCCGGCAGCCGCTTGCCCAGGTAGCGCACGCGCCGGTCGATGCCCGCCAGCTGTTTCTTGCGGTAGGTGTATTCGGCGTTCTCCGAACGATCGCCCTCGGCCGCCGCCGCCGCCAGTGCACGCACCACTTCCGGGCGCTGCACCCGCCACAGCTCGTCCAGCTCGGCCTTGAGCCGCTCATGGCCGGCGCGGGTGATCAGCGCCGTGCTCCTTTCAGGCGGCGGGCGCCAGCGGGACATGCGATCGGGACCTGGAACCCGGGCGGGCGCGACGGCTCAGCGTTTCTTGCCGCCGAACAGCCCGCCCAGGATGCCGCGCACGATCTCGTTGGTGATGGTGCGCGCGGCCTGCTTGCTGGAGGCCTCGATCACGCCCTGGCGACGGCCGCTGCCGAACAGCACGTCGTTGACCGCCTTGCCGAAACCACCTTCCTGCTGCGGCTGCGCGCCGCCGGAAGCCTTGCCCGCCCCGCGCGCCGGCGGCGCCTGGGCGTTGTCGGCCGCGGCCTGCGCGCGCGCGGCCAGCAGCTCGGAGGCCGACTCGCGGTTGAGCGGCCTGTCGTAGCGGGTGCCGACCGGGCTACCGGCGCGGACCTGGGCGCGCTCGGCCTCGGTGATCGCGCCCATCCGGCAGCGCGGCGGCGCGATCCTGGTTTGCTGCACGGGCGAGGGCACGCCCTTGTCCTGCAGGGTGGACACCAGCGCCTCGCCGGTGCCCAGCTGCGACAGGATCGCGGTCACGTCCAGCTTGGGATTCGGGACGAAGGTCTCGGCCGCGGTCTTCACCGCCTTCTGGTCGCGCGGGGTGTAGGCGCGCAGCGCGTGCTGGACACGGTTGCCGAGCTGGCCGAGCACGTTGTCGGGCACGTCGTCGGGGAATTGCGAGCAGAAGTACACGCCCACGCCCTTGGAGCGGATCAGGCGCACGACCTGCTCGATGCGCTTCTGCAGCGCCGGGGGGGCGTCGTCGAACAGCAGATGCGCCTCGTCGAAGATGAAGGCCAGTTTCGGCTTCTCGAGATCGCCGACCTCGGGCAGGTTCTCGAACAGTTCCGACAGCAGCCACAACAGGAAGGTGGCGTAGAGGCGCGGCTTGAGGACCAGCTGGTCGGCGGCGAGGATGCCGATCACGCCGCGGCCGTCGTGGTTGACCCGCATGATGTCGGCCAGTTCCAGGGCCGGCTCGCCGAAGAAACCCTCGCCGCCGTCCTGCGACAGGCGCAGCAGGGCGCGCTGGATCGCCGCCACCGACTGCGAACTGACCAGGCCGTACTCGGCGCTCACCGCCTTGCGCTCCTCGGCGACCAGGTTGAGCAGGGCGCGCAGGTCGTCCAGGTCCAGCAGCAGCAGGCCGCGGTCGTCGGCCAGCTTGAACACGATGTCGAGCACGCCGGACTGGGTGTCGTTCAGTTCCAGCACCCGGCCGAGCAGGGTCGGGCCCATCTCGCTGACCGTGGTCCGCACCGGGTGGCCGAGCTTGCCGTACAGATCCCAGAACAGCACCGGGCTGGCGCCGGGGGCGTAGTCGGCCACCCCGATCTCGGCGGCGCGCTGGAGCAGCTTCTCGCCGCCCTCGCCGGGCACGGCCAGGCCGGCCACGTCGCCCTTCACGTCGGCCAGGAACACCGGCACCCCGATCCGGGAGAAGCCTTCGGCCAGGGTCATCAGGGTCACGGTCTTGCCGGTGCCCGTGGCCCCGGCCACCAGGCCGTGGCGGTTGCCGTACCTCGGCAGCAGGACCACCGGGATGTCGTCGGTCAGGCCCTTGCCCAGCAGGATCGGATCCATTCGTTGCCCTCGGCGGAGTATCCGCGGCTGAAACGTGAATTCTAGCCGGCCGCGCGGCTTGCCGCCCGGCAGGGCGGACAGCTACCCTGCCGCACGATCCTGTCGCAGAAGTCCCGATGTCCCCCGTATCCCTGCATCCCCGACGCCCAGCCGGCCGCTGGCCGTTGGCCGCCATCCTCCTGCTTGCCTGCCTTCCCTCCACCGCACTGGCGCAACGGGTCTCCGCCAGGGACCGGGCGGCTGCCGACGCGCTGGTCCAGCGCATGGCCGCCGCCGAGCAGCGTTACCGCGACGCCCTGGTCGTGGCCGGCAATGGCGAGCAGAAGGGCATCGAGGAGGGCAACGCGGCGCTGGAGGACATGGAGGACGCGGTCGACGCCTGCTCCAGGCAGAAGGGCTGCCCGATGCCGGACCTGCTGGCGACCTGGAAGCGCCTGCTCAAGGCCGACATCGACACCGCGCAGGGCGGCGACGAGGAGGACGTCGAGGAAGACGAGCTGCTGGACGGCGACACCGCCCTGGCGGCGACCCTCCCCGAGACTGCGCGCACCCTGCGCCTGCTCGGCGACGACAACCGCCACGCCTTCGACCACATGGTCGAGTTCAACCCGGCGATCCAGGCCGGGATCCGCCGCTGGCTGACCGACATGCGCCCGGCGCTGATGAACAGCTACGAGAACTACCAGTACATGCGCCACCTGATGTGGCCCGAGTTCGAGCGCCAGGGCCTGCCCGAGGCACTGCTGTTCGGGATCATGGCCAAGGAGTCCAACGGCCGCGTGCACGCGACCTCGCGCGCCGGCGCGGCCGGGCCGTTGCAGTTCATGCCCGCGACCGGCCGCCGCTTCGGCCTGGGTCCGGACGGCAGCGGTTTCGACACCCGCTACGACCCGCGCAGCGCGGCCTTGGCCAGCGCCGAATACCTCAATGAGCGCCTGCGCCAGCTCAACAACGACATGGAGATGTCGCTGGCCGGCTACAACGGCGGCGAGGGCAGGGCGCTGCGCGTGCACCGCCAGGCCGGCGGCACCGGCTTCTGGAACGTCTCGGCCTACGAGCAGTTCCCGGCCGAGACCCGCGACTACGTGCCGATGGTGATCGCCGCGGCATGGATCTTCCTGCACCCGCGCCAGTACGGGGTGACCTTCCCCAAGGTCGACGCGCGCCCGGCGCCGCTGAAGCTGAGCCGGCCGACCAGCCTCTATGAACTGACCATCTGCCTGGGCAACAGCGGCCTGCGCGGCAACCGCGACGGCTACCTGCGCACCCTGCGCAACCTCAACCCGCGCTACGACGCCGACGGCTGGATCCCGGCCGGCACCGTCCTCAACGCCACCTCCCGCATCGCCGGCCTGTACCACCGCCACTGCGAACGCGGGGCGCGTGCAGACCTGGCCCAGGCGCTGGTCCGCGCGGACGTCAATGCGGCCCTGGTGCGCGACACGCCGGCCGGCAGCGTCGCGGTGGGCGACGCGGTGCCGTTGCCGGGCGCCGCACCGCCGCCCGCGGCCAAGCCCAAGCCGGCGCCGGTGCGCAGCTACCGGGTCGCCAAGGGAGACACCCTGGGCCGGATCGCCCAGCGCCAGGGCTGCGACGTGAAGGCCCTGGCCCGCGCCAACGGCCTCAAGGCGCCTGCCTACAGCGTGCGCGTGGGCCAGCAGTTGCGGCTTGAAGGCTGCAAGCCCTGAGCGACCGTCCGGCAGCCTGCTCCGCCATGTCCCGCCTGCAGTTCCAGCTCCTGTCCCGCGACGGCGCCGCGCGCCGCGGGCGGCTGGCGTTCCCGCGCGGTACGGTGCAGACCCCGGCGTTCATGCCGGTGGGCACCTACGGCACGGTCAAGGGCGTGTTGCCCGGGCAGGTGCGGGCGCTGGGCGCCGAGATCATCCTCGGCAACACCTTCCATCTCTACCTGCGGCCGGGGCTGGAGGTCATCGGCGCGCACGGGGGGCTGCACGGTTTCGCCCGCTGGGACGGGCCGATCCTGACCGATTCCGGCGGCTTCCAGGTGTTCTCCCTGGCCCACCGGCGCAAGATCACCGAGCAGGGCGTGACCTTCGCCTCGCCCACCGACGGCGCGCGGGTGTTCCTCGGCCCGGAGGAGAGCATGCGCATCCAGCGGGTGCTCGATTCGGACGTGGTGATGATCTTCGACGAGTGCACGCCGTATCCGGCCAGCGAGGACGTGGCCCGGCGCTCGATGGAGCTGAGCCTGCGCTGGGCGCGGCGCTCGCGCGACGCCCACGACGAACTGGGCAACGACGCGGCGCTGTTCGGCATCGTCCAGGGCGGGGTGTATCCGGACCTGCGCAGCCGTTCGCTGGACGGGCTGCAGGCCATTGCCTTTGATGGCTATGCCATCGGCGGCCTGGCGGTGGGCGAACCCGAGCACGAGCGCAACGCGATGCTCGAGCACCTGGATCCGCGCCTGCCGGCCGACCGCCCGCGCTACCTGATGGGGGTGGGCCGGCCGGAGGACCTGGTCGAGGGCGTGGCCCGCGGGGTGGACATGTTCGACTGCGTGATGCCGACCCGCAACGCGCGCAACGGGCACTACTTCACCTCGTTCGGCACGGTCCGCATCCGCAACGCGAAATACGAGAAGGACCTGGACCCGATCGAGCCGGGCTGCGGCTGCGTGGCCTGCGCCGGCGGCTACACCCGCGCCTACCTGCGCCACCTGGATCGCTGCAACGAGATGCTGGGCCCGATCCTGGGCACCCTGCACAACCTCTGGTACTACCAGAAGCTGATGGCGGACATGCGCGAAGCGATCGCCGCGGGCCGGTTCGCCGACTTCCGGCGGGGGTTCTACCTCGCCCGCGGAGCTGCCGTTCCCGCTTGAGCCAGCCGGGGATGCCCGGCCGCGACGCCCCGGCCGCCGCCGCGTTCCCCGGGCCCCGGGCGGGGTGAAAATCCCGGGGGCAGGGCTTGCAAAGGGGCCCGGGCGCCCCTATGGCATAATCTCCTGCTGTTTTCCGCCAACCCGGACTCTCCGAATGAGCTTTCTCGACTTCCTGATCCCGACCGCCTACGCCCAGTCCGCCGGCGGCCAGCCGCAGGGCGGCGGCTTCGGCATGCTGCTGTTCCCGATCATCCTGATCGCGATCATGTATTTCCTGATGATCCGCCCGCAGATGAAGCGGCAGAAGGAACACAAGGTCATGCTCGACAAGCTCTCCCGCGGCGACGAAGTCATCACTTCCGGCGGCGTGGCCGGAACCGTCACCGACATCGGCGACAACTTCGTCACCGTCGAGGTCGCCGACAACGTGCGCGTGCGCGTGCAGAAGGGCGCCATCGGCAACGTCCTGCCCAAGGGCACCCTGAAGTCCGCCTGATCCTCCCGTCCCACCTTTGAGCGTGGTCCCGCGGGGCGGGGCCGCGCGGGGTTCCGCAATGCTCGAATTTCCCCGCTGGAAATACTTCGTCATCCTGCTGGTGCTGGCGCTCAGCCTGGTCTACGCGCTGCCCAACGTGTTCCAGAGCGACTATGCCGTGCAGATCACCGGCAACCGCGGCGCGGCGCTGGACGACGCGCTCAAGGGCCGCGTGGCCGGCTACCTGGACCAGGCCGGGGTGCAGCCCAAGTCGGTGGCGATCGAGAACGACAGCCTGATGGTCCGCCTGGCCGACGCCGAGTCCCAGACTCTGGCCGCCGACATCCTGCGCGAGAACCTGGGCGAGAACTACACCGTCGCCCTGAACCTGGCCTCCAACGTGCCGCCTTGGCTGCAGCGCATCGGCGCCCAGCCCATGGTCCTGGGCCTGGACCTGCAGGGCGGCGTGCACTTCGTGCTCCAGGTCGACCAGAAGGCGGCGCTGGAGAAGCGGGTGGACGGCTACGTGGAGGACATCCGGGTCACCCTGCGCGACAACCGGATCCGCTACACCGCGGTCGACCGCCGCCCCGACCACAGCATCACCGTCACCCTGGCCGCGGACGCCGATCCGGCCAAGGCCCGCGAACAGCTTGCCAAGGTCATGCCGACCCTGACCGTGGAGGGCGAGGGCAACCGCCTGGCGGTGCGGATTCCCGAGACCGAACTGACCCAGATCGCCGGCTCGGCGATCGAGCAGAACATCGCCACCCTGCGCAACCGCGTCAACCAGCTCGGCGTGTCCGAGCCGATCATCCAGCGCCAGGGCAACGACCGCATCGTGGTGCAGTTGCCGGGCGTGCAGGACACCGCCGCGGCCAAGCGCATGATCGGCGCCACCGCGACCCTGGAATACCGCGCGATGGTCGACGGCAACGCCGCCGACGCGCTGGCCAGCGGCCGGGTGCCGCCCGAGGCCAAGGTGTACTTCCGCCGCGACGGCAGCCCGATCCTGCTCAACAAGCGGGTGATCGTGACCGGCGACCAGATGGTCTCGGCGACCAGCGCGATCGACCAGAACGGCCAGCCGGCGGTCAGCGTGACCCTGAACAACGTCGGCGGCGACCGCATGTTCGAGTTCACCAGCGCCAACGTCGGCAAGCCGATGGCGGTGGTCTATACCGAACGCATCCCGCAGGTGACGATCGTCAACGGCCAGGAGGTGCGTAGCTTCAAGGTCAGGGAGGAAGTGATCAACGTGGCCAACATCAGCGGCGTGTTTGGCAAGAACTTCCAGACCACCGGCCTGGAGAAGGCCGAGGCCGACGACCTGGCCAAGCTGCTGCGCGCCGGCTCGCTGGCCGCGCCGATGGACTTCGTCGAGGAGCGCATCGTCGGCCCGAGCCTGGGCAAGGAGAACGTGGAGCGTGGCGTCACCGCGGTGCTGTACGCGTTCCTGTTCACCCTGGTGTTCTTCGGGATCTATTACCGCATGTTCGGTCTGATCACCGGCGTCGCGCTGCTGTTCAACCTGTTGATCGTGGTGGCGGTGATGTCGCTGTTCACTGCGACCATGACCCTGCCAGGCTTCGCGGGCCTGGCCCTGTCGATCGGCCTGTCGGTGGACGCCAACGTGCTGATCAACGAGCGCATCCGCGAGGAACTGCGCGCCGGGGTGCCGCCGAAGGCGGCGATCGTCACCGGCTACGACAAGGCCAGCGGCACCATCCTCGACGCCAACCTGACCGCGATCATCGCCGGCATCGCCCTGTACGCCTTCGGTACCGGCCCGCTCAAGGGCTTCGCGGTCACCCTGGTGATCGGCATCCTGGCATCGATGTTCACCGCCATCACCGTCTCGCGCGCGATCGTCACCTTGCTGTACGCCCGCCGCAAGAAGCTCAAGACCCTGGCCATCTGACGGGTAGGACACGCACATGAAGATCTTCCCGTTGACCCTGATCCCGAACGACACCAGCATCGATTTCATGAAGATGCGCTGGGTCTCGCTGGGCCTGGCCGCGCTGCTGTTCGTCGCCTCGGTGGCGATCATCGCCATCAATGGCTTCAACTACGCGCTCGATTTCACCGGCGGCACCGTGGTCGAGGTGCGCTTCGACCGGGCGGTGGACGTCGAGGGCGTGCGCGAGCGCATGGATGCGGCCGGCTACGCGGGTGCGCAGGTGCAGACCTTCGGCAGCGGCAGCGACGTGCTGGTCCGGCTGCAGCCGCGCGACGGCCAGACCACCACCGACGCCAACAACCGCACCGCACAGGAGGTGCTGGCGGCGGCGTCCATGCCGGACAACGCCGCGCACCTGCTGCGCACCGAGTTCGTCGGTCCGCAGGTGGGCGCCGAACTGGCCCGCAACGGGGTGTACGCGGCGCTGTTCGTGATCGTCGGCTTCCTGATCTACATCGGTGCCCGCTTCGAATGGAAGTTCGCGGTCGTGGCCACCGTGACCACGATGTTCGACGTGCTGGTGACGGCGGCGTTCTTCGCCTGGACCGGGCGCGAGTTCGACCTGACCGTGCTGGCCGGCCTGCTGTCGGTGATGGGCTTCTCGATCAACGACACCATCGTGGTGTTCGACCGCGTGCGCGAGAACTTCCGCAGCCTGCGCGTGGAGCCGCTGGAGATCATGAACCGTTCGATCAACCAGACCCTGTCGCGCACCATCATCACCTCGCTGGTGTTCTTCCTGTCGGTGCTGGCGCTGTACCTGTATGGCGGCGGCTCGCTGGAAGGCCTGGCCCTGAGCCAGATGATCGGCGCGGTGATCGGTACCCTGTCCTCGATCTTCATCGCCTGCCCGATGCTGACCTTCGGGCCGCTCAAGGTCACCAAGCAGGATCTGCTGCCCAAGGCCAAGGACGAGGCCGCACTGGCCCGCCGGCCGTAACCGGCGGCCTCCGTTCCGAGCGCTGTGGGAGGAAGCCGCCGCGAGGCGGCTTCCTTTTCAGTTGAACGCAGCCGCGTACCCGGTATTGACCACCAGCTTCTGCAGCTCGTCGGCCAGCTTCACGTTCGCGGCGACGATCTGCCGCGCCTCGGGGCCGCGCTCGTCCATGCGTGGCGTCGCCGCGCCGCGGAAGTCGCAGATCCGGCCGCCGGCCTCGCGCACCAGCAGCACCCCGGCGGCGATGTCCCAGGCCTTCACGCCCGCCTCGAAATAGGCATCCACCCGGCCGCAGGCCACATAGGCCAGGTCCAGCGCCGCCGAACCCGTGCGGCGCACGTCCTCGGCCGTGGCCAGCAGCGAATCCACGCACTTGAGTTGCGCGCCGGCGCGGGCGCGCTCGCGCGGCGGAAAGCCGGTGACCACCACCGCGCCGCCCAGGTCCTTGCGCTCGGCCACCCGGATGCGCTTGTCGTTGAGCACCGCGCCGCCGCCGCGGCTGGCGGTGAACAGCTCGTTGCGCAGCGGGTCGAAGATCACCGCGTCCACCGGCTCGCCGTTGTCGACCAGGGCGATGGAGACGCAGTAATGGGGGAAGCCGCGCAGGTAGTTGCTGGTGCCGTCCAGGGGGTCGATCACCCACTGGTAGCGGCCCTGCCGGCCCGGCTGGTGGCCGCCTTCCTCGCCCAGCACGCCGTAGTCGGGATAGGCCCGGCGCAGTTCCTTCACGATCGCCTTCTCGGCATCGGCGTCCACTTCGCTGGCGTAGTCCATGCGCTGCTTCTGGACCACGTTGAGCGCGTCCAGGCGGTTGATGTGGCGCAGCAGCACGTTGCCGCCGAGACGGGCGGCCTTGACCATGACGTTGACGGCGGGGGATTGCATGGTGAAGGCTCCCGGAAGGGCAGGGGCGGAACGGACGAAGGGAAAGAGCGGTCCGGCGCTCGGGGGCCGGGCCGCGCAGTTTAACATCCGCACCATGTCCGATCCCATGAACGAATCCCCCGGCCCGGCGCCGGTGCCCGCTCCGGCCGACCAGGTCCGGATCGTCCTCGTCGGTACCCAGCATCCCGGCAACATCGGCGCGGCCGCCCGGGCGATGAAGACCATGGGCCTGTCGCGGCTGGTCCTGGTCGCCCCGGAGACGCCGCTGGACGACGATGCCTACCGGCGCTCGGCCGGCGCCGAGGACGTGCTCGCCCAGGCCCCGGTATCCGCCACCCTGGCCGGGGCGGTGGCCGACTGCCGGCTGGTGCTGGGCTGCACGGCGCGCAACCGCCGGGTGCAACTGGAACAGCTGGAACCGGGCCCGGCCGCCGCGCGGCTGCTGCGGTTCGCGGCCGAAGGGCCGGTGGCGCTGGTATTCGGGCGCGAACGCACCGGCCTGAGCAACGAGGAGCTGCAGTTGTGCCACGCGTCGGTCCACATCCCCTCCGACCCGGCCTTCAGCTCGCTCAACCTGGCCGCGGCGGTGCAGGTCCTGGCCTACGAGCTGCGACGCACGCTCCTGGCCGCGGCGCCGGCACCCGCCGCGCCGGCCCGGGAGGACGGTCCGCCCGCCACCCACGACCAGGTCGAGGGCCTGTTCGCGCAATTGGCGCAGACCCTGGAGGAGATCGACTTCCACAAGGGGCGGGCGCCGGAGTCGGCGATGCGCAAGCTGCGCCGGCTGTTCCTGCGCAGCGACCTGAGCGTGAGCGAGGTCCGCCTGCTGCGCGGAATCCTGGCCGATGCCCAGCGGATGGCCCGGCTGGCGAGCGGGCGATTGTCGCCCTGAGGGTTTTCCGGCTAGGATTTCGGCGGAAACAACGGGGGAAGCGGTGTTATCCAGAGCGCGCAAGTGGGCCCAGGCGGCATGCTGGGCCGTCGTCGTGGCCATGATCCTGCCGGTGCACGCCGCCGAGGAGGGCAGTGTCCTCGTCCTCGGCCGCATCAGCGACGACCCCAGCGCCCACTACGCCCAGCTCAAGCCGCTGCTGGACTACGTGGTGCCGCGGATGCGCGACGTCGGCATCACCGAGGGCCGCATCCTGATGGCCCGCGACGCCCAGCAGATGGCCAGCTACCTGCGCCGCAACCGCGTCGACTGGGTGACCGAGACCGCCAGTACCGCCGTGCAACTGGAGCAGCGCGCCGCGGCCAAGCCGATCCTGCTGACCGAGCGCAGCGGCGTCAGCCGCTATCACACCGTGTTTTTCGCGCGCAAGGACAGCCCGATCCAGACCCTGGAAGACCTGCGCGGGCATACCCTGGCGCTGCAGAGTGCCGCCTCCACCAGCGCCTACATGGTGCCGCTGGTCGAACTGCTGGAGGCCGGGCAATCGCCGGAGATCCTGCTGGGCCCGTCGGACGAGCCGTCCCCGGACCGGGTCGGCTACGTGTTCGCGCGCTCGGAACTGAACATCGCCTCCTGGGTGCACAAGGGGCTGGCCGACGCGGGCGCGGTCAGCGACCTGGACTGGAACGACCCGCGGCGGTTCCCGGAGGCGTTCAGGCGTGATTTCCGCGTGATCCACGAGACCGCGCCCTATCCGCGCGCGCTGGAACTGGTGCGCGCGGGCATGCGGCCGGAGGTCGAGGCGCGCCTGCGCGAAGTCCTGCTGAACGCCGCCGAGGACCCGGAGGCGGGCGAGGCGCTGCGCCAGTTCTTCGGCACTTCGCGCTTCCTGCCGCTGGACCGCGAGTCGGGTCGGGCCCTGGACGTGCTGCGCGCCGGCGCCCGCCGGGTGCGCACGGAGGTCGAATGAAGCTGCGCTTCGGCCTGCAGGCACGGCTGGTGATCGCCATGACGGTCATGCTGGGCGTGGTGTTGCTGGTCCTGCTGCTGCTGCTGCAGCGGCAGCGGCAGATGCGCGAGGAAACCGAGGCGCTCGGCCGCGACGGCGTGCACAGCCTGGTCGATACCTACCTGCGCGACTACGCCGGGTCGCTGGCGCGGCAGATGGCCGAGAACCTGGCCAATCCGATGTATTACCGCGACCTGGAGCTGATCGGCACGGTGCTGCGCGACAATTCGCGCGACTCGCTGGTGTCCTACATCCGGGTATACGACCTCGGCGGCAATCTGGTCCACGACGGTTCGGTCGAAATCCAAGGCTATGGCCTGCCGATGGGCGACCCGCTGGCCGCTGCGGCCGTCGCCGCCAAGGGCGTGAGCATCCAGGAGTCGCCGGCGGTGCTGGAGGCATCCGCGCCGATCCTGGTCGGAAGCGAGCGGATCGGCGGCGTGCGGGTGGGGCTGGACCTGCAGGTGGCCAGGCGTTACGAGGACCGGAACCTGTCCCAGCTGCGCGAGCGCATGGACGAACTGGGCGGCCGCCACTTCCGCTGGCTGGCGCTGCCGATGACACTGCTGGTGCTGATCTGCGTGCTGGCCGCGTGGTACGTGCAGCGCACCCTGGTCCGGCCGATCCGCACCCTGGCCAGTTCGGCGCGCCGGATCGAAGCCGGCGACTATGCCGTGGAGCGCCTGCACAGCACGCGCACGGACGAGGTCGGCGGCCTGGTCCGCGCCTTCGGCCGGATGAGCGAGAGCGTGGCCCGCCACGACCGCGAAGTGCGGCGGATGGCCTACACCGACGCGCTCACCGGCCTGACCAACCGGCTGGCGTTCCGCGAGAGCCTGGACCACCGGCTGCTGCTGCTGCGCGGTTCCGGTCGCCAGCTGGCGCTGCTGTTCGCCGACATCGACGATTTCAAGCGGGTCAACGACACCCTCGGCCACGAGGCCGGCGACGAGGCGCTGCTGCAGTTCTCCAACCGGATCCGCGAAGCGGTGGACAAGTACGGCGGCGACGATGCGCTGCTGGCCCGCTTCGGCGGCGACGAGTTCGTGATCCTGATCCAGGAGGGCGACGTGCGCGACGCCGCCACCCGCCTGGCCGAGGTGCTGGTGGCCGAACTGCGCCGGCCGCTGGACATCCAGGACCGGCAGGTGTTCCTCGGCACGTCGATCGGCATCACCCTGTTCCCGGAAGACGCCTCCAGCGCCAGCACGCTGATGAAGAACGGCGACATCGCCATGTACCAGGCCAAGGTCGCCGGCAAGAACGGCTTCCGCTTCTACAGCCGGGCGATGGACCATGCGGTGGAGCGCCGCGTGCACATGGAGCAGGAACTGCGCGGTGCCTGGGAGCGCGGCGAGCTGAGCGTGGCCTACCAGCCGATCTGCCGCACCAGCGACGGCCGCGTGGTCGGCGCCGAAGCACTGCTGCGCTGGCAGCATCCGATGCTGGGCATGATCGCGCCGTCGGTGTTCATCGACGTGGCCGAGCAGAGCGGGCTGATCGACGGGATCGGCCTGCGCGTGCTGCATGCCGCCTGCAACGAGGCGATGCGCTGGGCGAACATCGGCGACGGCGGCGAGCGCCTGTTCGTCTCGGTCAACGTCTCGCCGCGCCAGCTGCGCAAGGGCGACCTGCCGGAGATCGTCGCCGAGTGCCTGCGCGAGACCGGCCTGCCGGCCTCCTGCCTGCACCTGGAGCTGACCGAGACGGCGGTGATCAGCGACGAGCTGCAGGCGGCCACGATGCTGGCGCGCCTGCACAGCACCGGGGTGAAGGTGTGGCTGGACGACTTCGGCACCGGCTTCTCCGGCCTGAGCCACTTGCGGCGGGTGCCGGTGGACGGGGTGAAGATCGATCGCAGCTTCATCGCCGACCTGCAGCGCGACCCCGACGACCTGGCCCTGACCACGGCGATCATCGCCATGGCCCATTCGCTGGGGATCACGGTGGTGGCCGAGGGCGTGGAGAAGGAAACCCAGTACAACCTGCTCAGCGAGCGCGGTTGCGACCTGGTCCAGGGCTACTGGCTCAGCCATCCGGTCAGTGCCACCGAATTCGCCCACCTGCTGGTCCGCCGCGGCCGCTGAGCCGGCACCGTGCGCCGGGCCGCAGGCCCGCTGGCTAGGTGAGCCAGCCGTGGACCAGGCGCGCCAGTTCCTCCGACAGCAGCCCGGTCGCCAGCAGGCCAGTGCCGGCCACCGCCCATAGCGCCAGCAGCAGCGCGCCGTCCCGCTCCATCAGCGCCAGCGCGAACAGCAGCAAGGTGCCGGCGAACACGAAGTTGGTCATCGGCAGCGGCAGCGCCAGCAGCAGGCCCAGTCCGATCAACAGCAGGCCGGTGACGACGTTGGCCAGGCGGTTGCCGGTGAGCGCCTGCAGCCGCGGCCGGACCAGGCGTTCCAGCCGCGCCGTCCACGGTGCGATGCGGTCGCAGAAGCGGGCCATGGTGCCGCGCTTCGGGCCGCGGCGGGCGATGAACCCGGGCACCCACGGCTTGCGCAGCCCGAGCATCAGTTGCAGCCCGATCAGCACCACCAGCGGGCCGCTGACCACGCCGGCGAAGCCCGGGATCGGGACGAAGCCGGGCAGGACCGAGACGAACAGGAACATGCCGAAGGCACTGCGGCCCAGGCCCTGCAGCAATCCGTCCAGGGCCAGCACTTCCTCCGGATCGCCGTGTGCGAACGAACCCAGGAGCCGGGCGATGCCGTTGCCGGGGGACGGGCGCGGCGGTGCGTCAGCCGGGATGTTCATCGGCGCCATCGGGCCGCAGCCGGGTCAGCAGCAGCTTGTCCACCCGCGCCCCGTCCAGGTCGACGACCTCGATCCGCCAGCCCGCCCAGTCGAAATGCTCGCCGACGTTGGGGATGCGGCCGAAACGGGCGATGCACATCCCGGCGAGGGTGTGGTAGTCGCCGTCCTCGGCGTCGGGCAGGGCGGCGCCGCCCAGCAGTTCGCGCAGGTCCTCGGTGGGCAGGGTGCCGCCGACCAGCAGCGAGCCGTCGTCGCGGGTGACCACCAGCGCGTCCTCGTCGGTGTTCTCCACCGCCTGCAGGCGGCCGACGATCGCGCCCATCAGGTCGCTGATCGTGACCACGCCCTGGATCTCGCCGTATTCGTCCACCACCAGCGCCAGCGACTGTTGCTCTTCGCGGAAGATCTCCAGCAGTTTCATCGCATGGGTGGATTCGGACACGAACAGCGGCGTGCGCAGGGTGCGGAACATGCCGCCTTCCTGCATCGCATCCGCGGTGTGCAGCAGCGACTTGACCTCGAGCACTCCGGCCACGTCCTGGTCGCCGCCGCGATAGACCGGGTAGCGCGAGTACTGGTGCTCGCGCATCGTCTCCAGGTTCTCCTCCAGCGGGGCGCGGGTGTCCAGCCAGGCGATCCGGTTGCGCGGCGTCATCAGGCTCTCGGCGGTGCGGTCGCCCAGGCGCATCACCCGGTTGACCATGTCGCGCTCGTGGGCGTCGATCACGCCCTGCTCGTGGCTCTCGGCCACCAGCATGCGGATCTCTTCCTCGCTGATGGTGCCGGCCTGGTCCTGGCCCAGGCCGAGCAGGCGCAGGACCAGGCGGGTGCTGTGCGAGAGCAGCCAGACGAAGGGGAAGGCGATCCGGGCCAGCCAGCCCATCGGCAGGGCCACCGCGCCGGCGATGTCCTCCGGCGCGGTGATCGCCAGCCGCTTGGGCACCAGCTCGCCGAACACCAGGGTGAGGAAGGTGATCAGGCCGACGGCGATGACCTTGCCGACGGTTTCGGCCCAGGGATCCAGCGCGGGGAACACGGCCTGCAGCCAGCCGGCGATGGCCAGGCCGATCGCCTCGCCGCCGAACAGGCCGGTGAGGATGCCGATCAGGGTGATTCCGATCTGGACCGTGGACAGGAAGCTCTCGGGCTTCTCCGACAGGGCCAGGGCCTTGGCCGCACGCCGGCTGGACTGGGCCAGCTGCTTGAGCCGGCTCTTGCGCGAGGTCATCACCGACATCTCCGACATCGCGAAGAAGCCGTTGAGCAGGATCAGGGCCAGGACGATCAGCAGCTCAGCCATGCGCCGTCACTCCGTGGCAGGGCGACGGATGGCGGCGGCCGGGGCACGGGGCGCGGCTGCGGGAGAACGGGGAGGGGGGCGAGTCGTCCATAGGGCGTGCCGGCGGCACGCGCGCATCTTAGCAAAGCCCCTCGGCGCCGGGCCGGGCCGCGGTCCGCGGGCCCGGGTTCCGGGCCGGCGCGGGGGCTGTCATAATTCCGCACATGGGCCGCCACCTCCGAGGCGGCGGACCTTCCGCACATGTTCTCCCTGCAGACGATCTTCGGTTCCGGCAAGCAGTTCTTCAGCCTGCTCGACGACGCGGCCGAGGCCGCGCACGACAGCGCCGTGGCGCTGTACGAGATGATGAAGGCCTCCGACCGGCAGCCGGCGCTGGACGCGTTCAAGCTGGCCCGCCAGCGCCAGCGGGTGGCCTCGGAGAAGATCGGCAAGGCCCTGGTGGACAGCTTCATCACCCCGATCGAGCGCGAGGACATCGAGGCGCTGGGCTCGGCGCTGTACAAGATCCCCAAGCAGATCGAGAAGTTCGCCGACCGCTATTCGCTGGCCACCGAGCACCTGGCGCACATCGACTTCGCCCCGCGCGCGGCGATGCTGGAGCAGGCGGCCCAGGTGGTGGTGGAGATGGTGCGCGAGTTGCGCACGATGAACCTGGACCGGATGACCGCGCTCAACGAGAAGTTGCGCGCGATCGAGAACGAGGCCGACCGGCTGATGCTCGAGCTGTACCGCGACATCTATTCCGGGCGCCTGGACCACCTGCAGATGTTCCTGCTCAAGGAGTTCTTCGAGATCCTGGAGAAGGCCATCGACCGCTGCCGCGAAGCCGGCGTGGTCGCCTATCAGATCGTGCTCAAGAACAGTTGACGGGGGCGACATGCTGACCCTCGTCCTAGTGGTGATCTTCACCGCGTTGGTGTTCGAGTTCATCAACGGCTTCCACGACACCGCCAATTCGATCGCCACCGTGGTGGCGACCAAGGTGCTGTCGCCGGGCGCGGCGGTCTCGCTGGCGGCGGGAATGAACCTGATCGGCGCGCTGATGGGCACCGCGGTGGCGGCGACCATTGCCACCGGCATCGTCAACACCGAGGTGGTGGAGGCGTCCTCGCAGGTGATCCTGTGCGCGCTGCTGGGCGGGATCACCTGGAACCTGATCACCTGGTGGTTCGGCCTGCCGTCCTCGTCCTCGCACGCGCTGATCGGCGGCCTGTGCGGCGCGGCGCTGGCGGCCGCGCACAACGACTGGAACGCGCTGGTGTGGTCGCAGAACATGGGCCACTGGACCGCCAACAAGGGCCTGCTGTGGAAGGTGTTCCTGCCGATGGTCACCTCGCCGGTGGCCGGCTTCCTGCTCGGCATGGCGATGATGCTGCTGCTGTGGGCGATCATCGCCGGCATGGCCCGCGCCGGTGGCGTGCTGGCGCGGCTGGCGCGGCCGCGCTGGGTCAACGCCTTCTTCGGCAAGGCGCAGATCCTGTCGGCGGCCTACATGGGTTTCGCCCACGGCCACAACGACGCGCAGAAGACCATGGGCATCATCGCCCTGACCCTGATCGGCGCCGAGGCGGCCGGCACCCTGGACGAGTTGCCGGGCTGGCTGTCGTTCCTGCACCCGGGCGCCGGCGGCGGCACCGAGATCGCGATGTGGATCGTGCTGACCTGCGCCGTCGTGATGGCCGCCGGCACCGCCTCGGGCGGCTGGCGCATCATCAAGACCCTCGGCCACAAGATGGTCAAGCTGCATCCGATCCACGGTTTCGCCGCCGAGACCAGCTCGGCCACCGTGCTGACCCTGGCCGCGCACTTCGGCATGCCGGTGTCGACCACCCACAGCATCTCCACCGCGATCATGGGCGTGGGCTTCGCCAAGAATCCGCGCGCGCTGAAGTTCAGCGTGATCGAGCGCATCCTCTGGGCCTGGGTGCTGACGATTCCCGCCGCCGGCGGCATCGCCTACGGCCTGCTGCGCCTGCTGGAAGCGATCGGCTGGGCGTGACGTCGCCGCGCATCCGTTGAAGCAGAAAACGCCGGGCTTGCCCGGCGTTTTTCTTTCCGGTGCCGCGATGGCGGGCCGGGGCCCGCCCTACAGCAGATCGCCCTCGGCGGAGAGCGCACGTTCCATGCTGTCGCCGAGTCCGCCGATCTCCAGCACCAGCCGGTCCACTTCCGCCGGGCTGAGGCTTTCGTAGGGGCGGTTCTCGCACAGCTGGAGGTAGGGCACGCCGTCGAGTTCGCCGATGGCCAGGTAGCCCACGCTGCTCTGCCAGTTGAATTTCAGCGCACGCTTGGCGTCGATGCCGGTCATCGGCGCGATGACCGTACTCACGCGCAGGTAACCGCGCTCGTCGTCGTTGCCCAGTTCGGACAGGAAGATGGCCTGGTGCCGCTTGCCGTTGCCCAGCGACAGTTCCACGCAGGCGACGAAGGGGTCGTGCATGGTGACCTTGTAGCCCGATGAATTCAGGTGGCCGCGGACCTGTTCGAAGTTGCGCATGGCGTGCTCCCTTGTTGCCGATGCCGCTATGCTAATCCGGCATGAGCGCCAAGTCTCCCGAAGACCGCATCCTGGCCGCGATCCGCGCCATCCCGCGCGGGCAGGTGGCCGGCTATGGCGAAGTGGCGCACCGCGCCGGACTGCCCGGTCGCGCCCGGCTGGCGGCACGCATCCTCAGCCAGAACGAAGATCCCGGGCTGCCCTGGCACCGCGTGCTGCGGTCGGATGGACGCATCGCGTTCCCGGAAGGCTCGCGGGCGTATCGCGAGCAGAGCCAGCGCCTGCGTGCGGAAGGGGTGAAGGTGGAGAACGGGCGGGTGAAGCGACCGCGCAGGACGGATACGCTGGACGAGGCGCTGTGGGGGCCGGGCGAACGTTGAGACGCGTCCCGTATGATGTCGGGCGACCGTTCCGAGGCCTGCCATGTTCCCCCGACTTCTCCCCGTCACCCGCGCGTTGCTGATGGCCAACGTCGCCGTCTACCGGTTGCAGCTGGTGTCGGGCAACGCCCTGATGGACTGGCTTGCGCTGTGGCCGCTCGGGTACGGCTTCATGCCGTGGCAGCTGCTGACGTACGGCTTCCTGCACGACACCGGGGGCATCGGGCACCTGGCGTTCAACATGCTCACGCTGTATTCCTTCGGCATGCTGATGGAGCGGTATTTCACCGCCAGCATCGGCGCCATCTGTGCCGGCTTGATCCAGCTCATGCGCGTGGCCAGTTGCCGGAAGGAGCGCTTGGCGCGGTCAAAGAGGTAGTAAGAGCCTGGATCCCGGTCCGAGAAACCGAACCACAGCAGCTGCTGCCCATCGAGCGACTCGTCCACCAGCAGGTTGACGGTGTCGGGCAGCGCGCGGTCCACCGCGACCTGCAATGCGGCATACTCCTTGTCGAACCAGCGCACGCG
>JAFLEA010000021.1 GCA_017302035.1 Lysobacterales bacterium | reverse complement strand
AGCGCGCCGTCGTCGTCGCGGCCGGCGGCGAAGTCGGCGCGGCCGAGGTGCCAGGTGGTGCCTTCCAGCGCGCCTTGCACCCCGCGGCCGGGCACGGTCCGTACGTCGGTGGCGGAGATGGCCGGCGCATCGCGGGTGGCGAATGCCGCCGCCAGCGGATGGCCGCTGTCGCGTTCGAGCGCCGCGGCGATCCGCAGCGCGCGCTCGCGGTCGATGCCGAAGACCTCCACCGTCGTCAGCACCGGGCGGCCGTCGCTGAGGGTGCCGGTCTTGTCGAACACCACGTCGGTGGCGCGGGCCAGGGTGTCCAGCGCGTCCGGGCGCAGCGCCAGCAGACCGAGCTTGGCCAGGGTGCCGTGCGCGGCCGCCAGCGCGGCCGGCACCGCCAGCGACAGCGCGCAGGGGCAACTGATCACCAGCAGCGCCAGGGTGACTTCCAGCGCGCGCGCCGGCTCGTGGTGCCACCACCAGGCGAACACGGCCACGGTCACCGGCAGCAGGCCGAGCACGAAGCGGCTGCCGATGCGGTCGGCGGTGCGCGCCAGCGCGGGGCGGTGCGCCTGCGCCTGCTCGACCAGGCGCGCCAGTTGCGAAATGCGGGTGGCCGCACCGGTGCAGGTGACCACCAGCCGCGCCGGGCGTTCGCGGCAGACCGTGCCAGCGTAGACGGGTTCGCCCGCGCGCCGGCGCACCGGCGCCGATTCGCCGGTCAGCAGCGCCTCCTCGAACCAGGCTTCGTCATCGACCAGGGTGCCGTCGGCCGGCACCGACTCGCCGGCGGCCACGCAGGCCACGTCGCCGGGCCGCAGCGCGGCCAGCGGCACGGTCTCGCGCCCGCCGTCGGCCAGTTCGCGGGTGGCGAAGGCCGGCCGCGCCCGCGCCAGCGCGTCGACCTGGGCGCTGGCCACGCTGCGCGCGCGCTGCTCGAGCATGCGCGCGGCCAGCAACAGGAACACGAACATCACTGCCGCGTCGTACCACACGTGCGGGCCGCCGCGGATGGTCTCGAACAGGCTGGCGAAATAGGCCAGCAGCACCGAGCCGGCGATCAGCACGTCCATGCCGAGGCGGCGCTCGCGCAGTTCGCGCATCGCCCCGGACAGGAACGGCCAACCGGAATAGAACACCACCGGCGTGGACAGCAGGAAGGTCAGCCAGCGGAAGAAGTCGCGGGTGGCCGTCGGCATGGTGTTGTCGAAGTCCAGGTACAGCGCTTCGGCCAGCATCATCGCCTGCAGCGTGCCCAGCCCGGCGATGCCCAGGCGCAGCAGCCAGCGCCGGCGCTCGCGGGTGCGCTCGCGTTCGGCCGCCTCGCTGCCGGCCAGGTACGGCCGGTAGCCGAGCATGGCCAGTCGCTGCAGCGGCGCCGACAGCGCGGTGCGCGCAGGATCCCAGGCGATGCGGATGCGGCCGGTGATCGCATTGGCGCCGCAATCCAGCACCCCCGGCTCGCGGCGCAGGGCGCGGTCGATCAGCCAGGCGCAGGCCGCGCAGCGCATGCCGTCGGTGAGCAGGGTGATCTCGCGGCCGCCATCGACGGTGCGGCTGTGTTCGGCCTGCACGTCGGCGCGGTCCCACACCGCCAGGTCGGGCAAGTCGTCGCCGACGCGGCCGGCGGCGGTGCTGCGCAGGCGGTAGTAGCCGTCCAGTTCGGCCCCGGCGATCCATTCGGCCGCCGCGGCGCAGCCCTGGCAGCAGAATGCCTGCCACTGGTCTTCCACCGCCTGCACCACCGGTCGCGCGGGCAGGGCCTCGCCGCAGTGGCGGCAACTGCCGGTGGCCACCGCGGATGCGTCGTGCGCGGCCAGGCCGGTCCCCATCGCCTTCAGCCGCTGCCGCCGCCCAGGACCGGCGCCAGCCGTGCGGCGTGCTGCTGCCGGGGCAGGCGCCCCTGCAGGCGCCATGCGCCGTCGGCCGGGCGCAGGTGCACGATCCAGTCGTGGTCCGCATCCACCGCCTGCTCGATGCGCCAGCCCGGGCCTTGCGCCGGCAGCTCAAGCTGCAGGTCCTCGGCGCCACGGGTCGGGTGCTCCAGGGTCAGGCGCAGCGGCGCGTCATGGGCGAACCCGCCGGTGGCCGGCAACACTTCCACGATGCCGTCCTCGACCCGCAGCACTGCGCTGAGCCCGAGCCGCCGGGCCGCCTGGTCGGGGCCGAGGTCGCTGGTCTGGATCTGCGACACCCGCCGCACCGGGTCGGACACCGCGTCGCTGCCGCCGGCCCGGGTGGCGATCACCACCAGGCCCACGCCGGCCACGATCGACAGCAGCGGCAGACCCACCACCAGCCACATCACCGGGTTGCGCCAGGTGGATGGGCGGGTTTGCATGGAGCCGGGTTCGTTCATCGTGTCGGTCCGAAGAAGCTGCTTTCGATCACGCGCCGTTCGCGCCCGTCCTCGCTCTCGACCACGAAGCGTATGCCGTGCCGGCCCCCGATGCCCTCGTCGGAGACCACGCTCAGGGTGACCGGCAAGACCTGCTCAGGGCCGGCCTCGACCACCTCGTCGGCGCGGGTCAGCCGCAGGTTGGCGTCATCGGCCTCCAGCGAGATGCGGAAGCGTCGTGTTTCCTGACTCTTGTTGATCAGCTTGAGCGTGTAGTCGTTCTCCACGCCGTCGAAGGTCTCGCGGTACAGCGCATTGCGGTCGCGCAGCACCTCGGCGATCAGGTCGCTGCGGTGGGTCACGCCCCAGACCCAGGCGACGCAGAAGCCCAGCAGCAGCAGGCCGTAGACGAAGATGCGCGGGCGCAGCACCCGGGTGGACTTGCCGTCGATCGCGTTCTGGGTCGAGTAGCGGATCAGGCCGCGCGGATAGCCGACCTTGTCCATCACCTCGTCGCAGGCGTCGATGCACAGGCCGCAGGCGATGCACTCGTACTGCAGGCCGTTGCGGATGTCGATGCCGGTCGGGCACACCTGCACGCAGATGGTGCAGTCGATGCAGTCGCCCAGTTCCTCGGGCGCGAACTTCGGCAGCGGCTGCACTTCGCCCAGGTCGCCGTCCCAGGTGATCGTGCCCTTGGCGTGGGCGGCCTGGGTCGCGGCGGACGGGTGCTTGCCGGCGCGGAACACGTAGTCGTAGGCGGTGGTCGTGTCGAGCAGGCCGCGCGCGCGTTCGAGCACGCTGGCCAGGCCGCGCTTGCGCGGGCCGCGCGGCTCGCCGCGCATCGGGTCGTAGGCGATCAGCAGGGTGTTGCGGTCGAACATCGCGCTCTGGAAGCGCGCATAGGGGCACATGTACTTGCACACCTGCTCGCGCAGGAAGCCGGCGTTGCCCCAGGTGGCCAGGGCGTAGAACAGCACCCAGAACGTCTCCCAGCCGCCCCAGGCGAACGGCACCAGGCGCGAGGCCAGGTCCACGATCGGGGTGAAGAAGCCGACGAAGGTGAAGCCGGTCCATAGCGCGAACGCGGCCCACAACGCGTGCTTGGCGGTCTTGCGCAGGATCTTCTCGCGGGTCCAGGGGCCGGCGTCGAGCTTCATCCGCTTCGGCCGGTCACCCTCGGTCCAGCGCTCCATCCACAGGAAGATCTCGGTCCACACCGTCTGTGGGCAGGCGTAGCCGCACCACAGGCGCCCGGCCAGGGCGGTGGAGAAGAACAGGGTCATCGCCGCGATGATCAACAGCATGGCCAGGAACAGGAAGTCCTGCGGCCAGAACACCAGCCCGAAGATGTAGAACTTGCGCGCCGGCAGGTCGAACAGCACCGCCTGGCGGCCGTCCCAGCGCAGCCACGGGAACACGTAGTACATGCCCAGCAGCCACACCACCGCGGCCACGCGCAGGCGGTTGAAGCGGCCGGAGACGTCGCGCGGATAGACCTTGCGTTCGCTGACGTAGAGCGAATTGCCCTGGCCGTCGACGACGTCCAGGGGGATGCGCTTGCTCATGGTTTTCGTCCTGGCTCGCGGTCCCCGCGCGCTGGCGCGGACGGTCCGATGCTGGGGAGGTTGGGGGTATTCATCACGCAGCCTGGCCGGTTATTCCGGCGGCAGCGCCCGGTTGTAGCGGCTGGAGGGGCGCAGCAGGATCCAGGTGAACAGGCTGGAGGAGGCGGTGGCCGCCCAGAACATGAAGAAGCCCGCCGTATAGCCCAGCTCGCGGGTCATCGGCAGGTCGGGGAAAGTCATGTCCCGCAACGCCAGCGGGTCGACGAAGGCGAAGAACACCATCGTCGCCACGCCGGCGGCGAAGAAGCTGGGCCAGGCGATGGCCCCGATGCGCTGTGCGAGCGGTCGGGGCGGGTGGTCGAATCTGGGTTCGCTGAAGTCGGGCGTCACTGTTCGCTCTGCTGGGCCGCGGTCCTGGCTGCATTATGCGACAGCGACCAGACGTAGGCAGCAGCCAGGCGGGAACGGGTTTCGCCGAGCAGTTCGCGGTGCGCGGGCATGACCCCGTGGCGGCCGTGCTCGATGGTGTGGCGCAGGCTCTCGCGGCTGGCGCCGTACATCCAGTAGCCGTCGGTCAGGTCCGGCGCACCCAGGTCCTGGTTGCCCTTGCCGTCCACGCCGTGGCAGGCCGCGCACACGCCTTCGAACAGCTTCTGGCCCTGTGCGGCCATGAAGTCGTTCTGCAGGGTGCCCGGGCTGGACAGCGCGCGCACGTAGGCCACCACGTAGTCCACCGCTTCCGGACCGCCCATGCCGGTCAGCACCGTGCCCCACTCGGGCATGACGCCTTCGCGGCCGTCCAGCACCGTGGTCAGGATCTGCTCGGGCGTGCCGCCCCAGTGCCACACGTTGTCGGTCAGGTTCGGGTAGCCGATCGCGCCCTGGCCGGACGAGCCATGGCACACCGCGCAGGTGTTGGCGAACACCGAGCGGCCCAGTGCCAGCGCCTTGGGATCCTGCGCCAGCACGTCGATCGCCTGGCCGGCGTAGGGGGCGAAGGTCTGTTCGAGCCTGGCGTCGGCCACGGCTTTCTGCGTGTCGTGCTCATGCGCCGAGGTCCAGCCGCTGTAGGCGCCGATCCCGCCCAGGCCGCCGAACCAGGCCAGGTAGCCGATGGCGAAGAGGATGGTCAGGTAGAACAGGTTGATCCACCACTTCGGCAGCGGCTTGTTGTATTCGGTCAGGTCGCCGTCCCAGACGTGCGAGGTGTCGTCGGGCTTGGGGTCGCCCGGGCGCCGGCGCGAGGTCCACCACAGCAGCCAGGCGCAGCCGCCGATGTTGAGCACCACCAGGAAGACGATGTACCAGGTCCATCCGCTTGTCATGCCACGTTCCCCTTGTCCTCGATCCGGTCATGGGCGGCAACGTCGCCGTCGAGCAGCGGCAGTTGCGCCGCCTCGTCGAAGGCCTGCTTGCGCTTCGGGCTCCAGGCCCAGATCCAGCCGCCGACGAACAGCACCAGCAACAGGCCGGTGACGATTCCCGCGATCATGGCTGGCCTCCCTTCGGCGCGTGCCGGCCCAGTCCCTGCAGGTAGGCCACCACGGCGTCCAGCTCGGTCTTGCCCTCCACGTCGGCGGCGGCCTGGGCGATCTGCTCGTCGGTGTAGGGATCGCCCAGCGCCTGGATCGCCTTCATGTGGGCGGTGATCCTGGCGCCGTCGACCGTGTTCTTGGCCAACCACGAGTAGCTGGGCATGTTCGACTCGGGGACCACGTCGCGCGGGTTGTTCAGGTGCACGCGGTGCCAGTCGTCCGAGTAGCGGCCGCCGACGCGGGCCAGGTCCGGGCCGGTGCGCTTGCTGCCCCACTGGAAGGGGCGGTCGTAGACCGATTCGCCGGCCAGCGAATAATGGCCGTAGCGCTCGGTCTCGAAGCGCAGGGTGCGGACCTGCTGCGAATGGCAGTTGTAGCAGCCCTCGCGCACGTACACATCGCGCCCGGCCAGTTGCAGCGCCGGGTAAGGCTCCACGCCGTCCAGCGGCTTGATCGCCTCGGCCTGGAACATCAGCGGCACGATCTGGGCCAGCCCGCCGAAGGAGATCGCCACCGCGATCAGCACCGCCATCAGGCCGACGTTCTTCTCGACCTTCTCATGGGGATTGGTGTTGTGTTCGCTCATGGGGAGTCCTCAGGCGCGCGCTTGGGAGGGATCGACCGGCAGCAGCGGCTGTTCGGCGATGGTCTTGGCGGCGCCGTAGGTGCGCATCAGGTTCCAGGCCATCACGAACATGCCGCTCAGCACCAGCACGCCGCCCAGCAGGCGGATCAGGTAGTACGGATAGGTGAAGATCAGCGACTCGACGAAGCTGTAGGTCAGGGTGCCGTCGTCGTTGGTCGCGCGCCACATCAGGCCCTGCATCACCCCGGCGATCCACATCGAGGCGATGTAGAACACCACGCCGATGGTGTGCATCCAGAAGTGCACGTCGATGGCCTTGGTCGAGAACATGCTCTCGCGGCCCAGCAGCTTGGGCATCAGCGCGTAGATCGCGCCGATCGAGATCATCGCCACCCAGCCCAGCGCGCCGGCGTGGACGTGGCCCACGGTCCAGTCGGTGTAGTGGGACAGCGAGTTCACGGTCTTGATCGACATCATCGGCCCCTCGAAGGTGGCGATCATGTAGAACGACAGCGAGACGATCAGGAACTTCAGGATCGGGTCGGTGCGCAGTTTGTACCAGACCCCGGACAGGGTCATGATGCCGTTGATCGCGCCGCCCCACGAGGGCGCCAGCAGGATCAGCGAGAACACCATGCCCAGCGACTGCGCCCAGTCCGGCAGCGAGGTGTACAGCAGGTGGTGCGGGCCGGCCCACATGTACACGGCGATCAGCGCCCAGAAATGCACGATCGACAGCCGGTAGGAGTAGATCGGCCGCCCGGCCTGCTTGGGCACGAAGTAGTACATCATGCCGAGGAAGCCGGCGGTCAGGTAGAAGCCCACCGCGTTGTGGCCGTACCACCACTGCACCATCGCATCGACCGCGCCGCTGTAGACCGGGTAGGACTTGGTCAGGCCGGCGGGGATGGAGATGTTGTTGACGATGTGCAGCAGGGCGATGGCCAGGATGAACGCCGCGTAGAACCAGTTGGCGACGTAGATGTGCTTGACCCGGCGCTTGGCGATCGTGCCGAGGAACAGCACCGCGTACGCCACCCAGACCACCGCGATCAGGATGTCGATCGGCCATTCCAGCTCGGCGTATTCCTTGCTCTGGGTGATGCCCAGCGGCAGGGTGATCGCGGCGGAGACGATCACCGCCTGCCAGCCCCAGAACACGAACGCGGCCAGCTTGTCCGAGAGCAGGCGCACGTGGCAGGTGCGCTGGACCACGTGCAGGCTGGTGGCGAACAGGGCGCTGCCGCCGAACGCGAAGATCACCGCGTTGGTGTGCAGCGGCCGCAGCCGGCCGTAGCTGAGCCACGGAATGCCTTCGCCCAGGGTCGGCCAGTACAGCTGGGCGGCGATGATCACCCCCACCAGCATGCCCACGATGCCCCAGACCACGGTCATCACCGCGAACTGGCGCACCACCTTGTCGTTGTAAGTACCCTGCACGCTTTGCATGCGGTCTGTTCCTCAGTCTGAACGGGGGCGATCTTGCCCCCGGGAGGTGTCCGGGACATTGATCCGGATCAATGCACGGCCGGTTTTGCCAGGCTACCCATACGCTGGACGCGCTCGTGCCCGCAGACTGGAGGGGGACCGCCTGTCTGCCGCGCTGGGTTGGCCCTTGCCCCATAGGATAGGCCGTTCAGGCCCGGTTGTGTCCCGGATCGGGCATGCCACGTTCGGAGGATGGGGCCGGAAGCCGTGGGCCTGTATCTTCGTGGCCTCCCCCCGGGAACCCGACACCGCATGAGCACCTACGCCCTGGACGCCGTGTTCCGGCCCAAATCGGTCGCCGTGGTCGGCGCCAGTCCGCGCGAGCGCTCGGTCGGCAGGGCGGTGGTGCGGAACCTGCGCGAAGCCGGGTTCGCCGGACCGGTGGGCCTGGTCAACCCGAAGCACCGGCAGATCGACGGTGTGCCGGCGGTGGCCCGGCTGGCCGACTTGCCGTTCAAGCCCGAACTGGTCGTGGTCTCGACCCCGGCCGAAACCGTCCCCGGGGTGATCGCCGAAGCGTGCCGGGCCGGGGCGCGTGCGGCGGTGGTGGTCACCGCCGGCCTGGGCCAGGGCCCCGGTTCGCTGCTGGAGAAGCTGCGCGGCATCGCCCGCCCGCACGGCCTGCGCATCATCGGGCCCAACTGCCTGGGAGTGATGGCGCCCCACGCCAGGCTCAACGTCAGCTTCGCCGCGCGCAGCCCGCTGCCGGGCGACCTGGCCCTGGTCTCGCAGTCGGGTGCGATCGCCGCCGGGCTGGTGGAATGGGGCGCGGCGCGCTCGATCGGCTTCTCCGCGGTGGTCTCGCTGGGCGACGCCCTGGACGTGGATTTCGGCGACCTGCTCGACTGGTTCGCCCAGGACCCGAAGACCCGCGCGATCCTGCTCTACATCGAGTCGATCCGCGATGCGCGCAAGTTCATGTCCGCCGCGCGCGCCGCCGCGCGTGCCAAGCCCGTTGTCGTGGTCAAGTCCGGCCGCCACGAGCAGGGCGCGAAGGCGGCCGCGACCCACACCGGAGCGTTGGCCGGCTCCGACGCGGTGTACGACGCCGCATTCCGCCGCGCCGGCCTGCTGCGGGTGCTGGCCCTGGACGAACTGTTCGCCGCCGCCGAGACCCTGGGCCACCTGCGCCAGGCGCCGGGCGGACGGCTGGCGATCCTGACCAACGGCGGCGGCATCGGCGTGCTCGCGGTGGACCGGCTGGTCGACCTGGGCGGCACCCTTGCGGCGCTGGACGCGGCCACGGTGCGGCGCCTGGATGCGGTGCTGCCGCCGACCTGGTCGCGTGCCAACCCGGTGGACATCATCGGCGACGCCGACGCGGCGCGATACGAAGTCGCGCTGGAGGCGTTGCTGAAGGATCCATGCAACGACGCGGTGCTGGTGATGAACGTGCCCACCGCGCTGTCCTCGTCGGCGGAGGCGGCCGGCGCGGTGGCCTCGGTGCTGGGCAAGCGGCCGCGCCCGGGCGCGGGCAAGCCGGTGCTGGGCGTATGGCTGGGGGGCAAGCCCGAAGCGCTGGCGGCGCTCGATGCCGCCGGCGTGCCGACCTACGCCACCGAGGCCGACGCGGTCCGCGGCTACACCTACCTGGTGCGCCACCAGCAGGCGCAGCACGCATTGATGGAGACTCCGCCCAGCCTGCCGGATGACTTCATGGTCGATGCCGCCGCCGCGCAGGCGGTGGTGTCCGGTGCACTGGCGCAGGGACGCCGCTGGCTGGATCCGATCGAGGTCACCCGGCTGCTCGAGGCCTACGGCATCCCGGTGGTGTCGGCGGTATGCGCCACCGATCCGGACGCGGCGGTGGCCGCGGCCGAGCCGCTGCTGGCGCTGGGCCAGCCGGTGGCATTGAAGATCCTGTCGCAGGACATCGTGCACAAGTCCGACGTGGGCGGGGTGCGCCTGAACCTGGCCAGCGCCGCCTCGGTACGCGAGGCGGCGGCCGGCATCCTCGAACGCGCCCGCCAGGCGCGGCCGGATGCGCGCATCGACGGGGTGCTGGTGCAGCCGATGATCACCCGGCCCAAGGCGCGCGAACTGATCTGCGGCCTGGCCGACGATCCCACCTTCGGCCCGGTGGTGGTATTCGGCCGCGGCGGCACCGCGGTCGAGGTGATCGACGACAAGGCCCTGGCGCTGCCGCCGTTGGACCTGCGCCTGGCCCACGAACTGATCGGCCGCACCCGGGTGTCGCGGATCCTCAAGGCTTACCGCGACGTGCCGGCCGCCGACGAACGCGCGGTGGCCCTGGTGCTGGTCAAGCTGGCGCAACTGGCCGCCGACGTCCCGCAGGTGCGCGAGCTGGACATCAATCCGTTGCTGGCCGATTGGGACGGGGTGATCGCGGTGGACGCGCGGGTGGCGATCGCGCCCTGGGACGGCCCCCTGCAGCAGGGGCCGTGGCATTCGCGCTTCGTGGTGCGCCCGTACCCGAAGGAATGGGAGCGCGAGGAGGAGTTGCCGCAGGGACGGCGCATGTTCGTGCGCCCGGTGCGGCCGGAGGACGAGGCGCTGTTCCTGGAGTTCTTCCGGCACGTGACCGACGAGGACCTGCGCCTGCGCTTCTTCTCGGCGGTACGCCACTTCAGCCACGAATTCATCGCCCGCCTGACCCAGCTCGACTACGCGCGCTCGATCGCGCTGGTGGCGCTGGACCCCGGTGACGGCAGCATGCTCGGCGCGGTGCGCCTGCTGGCCGACGCCAACTACGAGAGCGGCGAATACGGGATCCTGGTGCGCTCGGACCTGAAGGGCTATGGCATCGGCTGGCGGCTGATGCAGATCATGATCGAGTACGCCGGCAGCATCGGCCTGAAGCGCGTGGAAGGCCAGGTGCTGCGCGAGAACGTGACCATGCTGGCGATGTGCCGGCATCTCGGCTTCCGCGTGCGCCCGGACCGCGACGATCCCGCCGTCATGGACGTCACCCTGGACGTGGGTGCCTGACCCGGCGCAACCGGGTAACGCTACGCCGGCACCCGCACCGCGCCTTCCATCAGGATGCGCGCGCTGCGGCTCATCACCGCCTTGGTCACCGTCCACCGCCCGTCGACCTGCGCCACCGCGGCGCCCACGCGCAGGATGCCGGAGGGATGGCCGAAGCGCACCGCCTCGCGCATGCCGCCGCCGGCGGCCAGGTTCACCAGCGTGCCCGGCACCGCCGCGGCGGTGGCGATCGCCACCGAGGCGGTGCCCATCATCGCGTGGTGCAACTTGCCCATCGACAGCGCGCGCACATTGAGGTCGATGTCGCCGGCGGCGATCGCCTTGCCGCTGCTGGAGACATAGTCCTGCGCCGGGGCGACGAAGGCCACCTTCGGCGTGTGCTGGCGCCTGAGCGCCTCCTCGGGCGACTTGATCAGGCCCATGCGCAGCGCGCCGGCGACGCGGATCGCCTCGAGCCTGGCCAGCGCGGCCTTGTCCTCGTTGATCGCCGGCTGCAGCTCGGTGCCGTCGTAGCCGATATCGGCGGCGTTGACGAACACGGTGGGGATGCCGGCGGTGATCATCGTCGCCTGCAGCGTGCCGACGCCGGGCACTTCCAGCGAATCGACCAGGTTGCCGGTGGGGAACATGCTGTTCTGGGCGGGCGCACCGCCGCCTTCGCCTTCGCCCTCGTCGGCCGGGTCGATGAATTCCAGCACGATCTCGGCGGCGGGGAAGGTGACCCCGTCCAGCTCGAAGTCGCCGTCCTCCTGTACCTGGCCGCCGGCCATCGGCACGTGGGCGAGGATGGTCTTGCCGATGTTGGCCTGCCAGATGCGCACGGTGCAGGTGCCATCGGCGGGCACCCGGGAGGGATCGACGTAGCCGGCGTGGATCGCGAACGCGCCGGCGGCGGTGGACAGGTTGCCGCAATTGCCCGACCAGTCCACGAAGTCGGTGTCGATCCCGACCTGGCCGTAGAGGTAGTCCACGTCGTGGCCCGGGCGCGCTGAGGGCGAGACGATCACGCATTTGCTGGTGCTCGAGGTCGCCCCGCCCATGCCGTCGGTCTGCTTGCCGTAGGGATCGGGCGAACCGATCACCCGCTGCAGCAGGCGGTCGCGCGCCGGCCCCGGCACCCGCGCCGCTTCGGGCAGGTCCTCGAGGCGGAAGAACACGCCCTTGGAGGTGCCGCCGCGCATGTAGGTGGCGGGAATGCGCAGTTGCGGGGCGAAGGCCATGCTCGTGTCCACCTCAGTCGTGCGCGGGCCGCGGCGCGACCTCGCCACCGCCGGCCTTCCAGCCGTTGAAGCCGCCCTCGACGTGGGCCACGTTGTCCATGCCCATGTCCTGCAACGCGGCGGTGGCCAGTGCCGAGCGCCAGGCCGACTGGCAATAGAGGATGAAGCGCTTCGGTTCGCCGAACACCGGCTTGAAGTAGGGGCTGTCCGGATCGACCCAGAACTCGAGCATGCCGCGCGGGGCATGGAAGGCACCGGGCACCATGCCCTCGCGCTCCAGCTCGCGCACGTCGCGGATGTCCACGAACTGCACGCCCGGATTGCCGAGCAGGGCCTTGGCGTCCGCGACCGGGATCGTGGTGATCCGCGCGTTGGCTTCCGCGACCAGTTGTTTGACGCCCTTCGTCACCGCCATCGCCGTGCCCTCGTGGTTGGTGCGGCTTCAGGCCGCCTTGTTCGACTCCAGGAAATCCTGCGCGAAGCGCTGCAGCACGCCGCCGGCTTCGTAGATCGAGACTTCCTCGGCGGTGTCCAGGCGGCAGGTGACCGGCACTTCCACCGTTTCGCCGCTGCGGCGGTGGACCACCAGGGTCAGGTCCGCGCGCGGGGCGCGGGTGCCGACCACGTCGAAGGTCTCGGTGCCGTCGATGCCGAAATCGTGCCGGTTCTGCCCCGGCTTGAACTCCAGTGGCAGCACGCCCATGCCGATCAGGTTGGTGCGGTGGATGCGCTCGAAGCCCTCGGCCACGATCGCCTCCACCCCGGCCAGGCGCACGCCCTTGGCGGCCCAGTCGCGCGAGCTGCCCTGGCCGTAGTCGGCGCCGGCGATGATCACCAGCGGCTGGCGACGTTCCATGTAGGCCTCGATCACTTCCCACATGCGCATGACCCGGCCTTCCGGCTCCAGCCGCGCCAGCGAACCCTGGCGCACGTTGCCGGCCTCGTCGCGCACCATCTCGTTGAGCAGCTTCGGGTTGGCGAAGGTGGCGCGCTGCGCGGTGAGATGGTCGCCGCGGTGGGTGGCGTAGGAATTGAAGTCCTCTTCCGGCACGCCCATCTTCGCCAGGTATTCGCCGGCGGCGCTGGAGCCCAGGATCGCGTTGGACGGCGAGAGGTGGTCGGTGGTGATGTTGTCGCCCAGCACCGCCAGCGGGCGCAGGCCGCGCAGGGTGCGTTCGCCGGCCAGCGCGCCTTCCCAGTACGGCGGGCGGCGGATGTAGGTGCTCATCGGGCGCCAGTCGTACAGCGGCGCCACCCGCTCGCCGTGCTCCACGCGCACGTCGAACATCGGCGCGTAGACTTTGCGGAACTGCTCGGGCTTGACGCTGCTGCGGACGATGGCGTCGATCTCCTCGTCCGCAGGCCAGATGTCCTTGAGCCGCACCTCGTTCCCGAGCGCGTCGGTGCCCAGCACGTCCTTCTCGATGTCGAAGCGCACGGTGCCGGCGATGGCGTAGGCGATCACCAGCGGCGGCGAGGCCAGGAACGCCTGCTTGGCGTAGGGGTGGATGCGGCCGTCGAAGTTGCGGTTGCCGCTGAGCACGGCGGTGGCGTACAGGTCGCGCTCGACGATCTCCTGCTGGATCGCCGGGTCCAGCGCGCCGCTCATGCCGTTGCAGGTGGTGCAGGCGAAGCCGACGATGCCGAAGCCCAGCTGTTCGAGTTCGGGCAGCAGCCCGGCTTCCTCCAGGTAAAGTTGCACGGCCTTGGAGCCGGGCGCCAGCGAGGTCTTCACCCACGGCTTGCGGACCAGGCCGCGCGCGTTGGCGTTGCGCGCCAGCAGGCCGGCGGCGATCACGTTGCGCGGGTTGGAGGTGTTGGTGCAGCTGGTGATCGCGGCGATGATCACCGCGCCGTCCGGCAGCAGGCCGCGGGCTTCCTCGCCGCGCGCGGCTTCCAGCTTGGCCTCGTCGGCGATGCCGCGCTCGGCCAGCGCCGCGGTCGGCAGGCGGCGGTGCGGGTTGGACGGGCCGGCCATGTTGCGCACCACCGAGGACAGGTCGAACGCCAGCACCCGTTCGTACTGCGCGGCGGCCAGGCCGTCGGCCCACAGGCCGGCGGCCCGGGCGTAGGCCTCGACCAGCTGCACCTGCTTTTCCTCGCGCCCGGTCAGGCGCAGGTAGTCGAGCGTCTGCGAGTCGATGTAGAACAGCGCGGCGGTGGCGCCGTACTCCGGGCACATGTTGGAGATGGTGGCGCGGTCGCCGATCGTCAGCGCTGCGGCGCCCTCGCCGAAGAACTCCAGGTAATGGCCGACCACCTTCTCCTGGCGCAGGAACTCGGTCAACGCCAGGACCACGTCGGTGGCGGTGATGCCCGGTTGCGGGCGGCCGGTCAGCTTGACCCCGGTGATGTCGGGCAGGCGCATCCACGAGGCGCGGCCGAGCATCACGTTTTCGGCCTCGAGCCCGCCCACGCCGACGGCGATCACGCCCAGCGCATCGACGTGCGGGGTGTGGCTGTCGGTGCCCACGCAGGTATCGGGGAAGGCCACGCCGTCGCGCACGTACACCACCGGCGACATCTTCTCCAGGTTGATCTGGTGCATGATTCCGTTGCCCGGCGGAATCACCTCGATGTTGCGGAAGGCGCGTGCGGTCCAGTCGATGAAGTCGAAGCGGTCGGCATTGCGGCGGTCCTCGATGGCGCGGTTCTTCGCGAACGCCTGGGGGTCGTAGCCGCCGCATTCCACCGCCAGCGAGTGGTCCACGATCAGCTGCACCGGCACCACCGGATTGACCTGGGCCGGGTCGCCGCCCTGTTCGGCGATGGCGTCGCGCAGGCCGGCCAGGTCCACCAGTGCGGTCTGGCCCAGGATGTCGTGGCAGACCACGCGCACCGGGAACCAGGGGAAGTCCAGGTCGCGGCGGCGCTCGACCAGCTGCAGCAGGTAATCCTGCAGCCGCACCGGGTCGGCGCAACGCACCAGGTTCTCGGCGTGCACGCGCGCGGTGTAGGACAGGCTGGCCCAGGCGCCTGGGCGCAGGGCTTCGACCGCCTCGCGGGCGTCGAACCAGTCGAGGGAGGTGCCTGGCAGGGTCTTGCGATGCTGGGTGTTCATGGCCGCGATTCTACGACCGTGCACCTGCATCGCCGCGGGGCGACGCCCCTCCGATGGTCGAAGGGGCGGGCGAACCGTGCCGATGCATTGACGCAGGCGATCAACCAGAAGGGGGCGGGCAATGAACCCGATCCCCCTCGGTCCAGCTCCCGTGGCTAGCCGCTGCAGCCGCCGCAGCAGACCGAGGGCTGCAACTCGATGTCGCGCAGGCCCACCGGGTGGCCGGCCGCGGCCAGTACGCCGGCCACGTCCGGGCGAGGCGCCAGGGTGGAGATGCGCAGGCGGCCGGACATCAGGTCCAGGTCCACCATTCCGGCTGGATCGAGGGCGAGCAGTTGCTGTTCGATGGCCTCGATGTCGATGCGGGCCTGGCCCATCTGCACGTGGTATTCCATGGGGTCTCCTTCAGCTGCCCAGCAGCAGCAATGCGCCCAGCGGGTGGTGGAAGCGAGCGATCGTGTAGGCCTGCAGGAAACACAGGCCGGCGGCGGCCACCAGTGCCCATCGCGCCTTCGCGCTGCGCCCGGGGTGGAAAGCGAGGATGCCCAACACGATGTAGGTGGCGACCAGGGCCAGCTTCACCCACAACCAGCCGTTGGCGTACAACTCGCCGGGCAGGATGGTCAGCAGCATCATCGCCGCGGTCAGCAGGGTGGTGTCGATGGTGTAGCTGAGGTAGCGCACCGGCGCCAGTCGCGGCCAGCGCATGCCGGCCAGCAGGCCCAGCGCGCGCAGGGCGAAGAACGCGCCGCTGAGCGACACCGCGGCCACGTGCACCATCTTGATCTGGGGGTAGAAGGCGAGCATTGCGTGGTTTCGTTCGCGTCAGTTCATCCCGGGCGGCCGTCGCGGCGCGGGGTCAGGTAGATGTGGCCGATCCGCATCGCCCACGGCGACAGCGCCAGCAGCCAGCCCACCGCCGCCAGTGCCTGCCACAGGCCCGGGTCGGGCAGCACGTCGGCCAGGATCCGCACCGTGGCCACGATCTGGATCGTGGCGAAGGCGAACCAGGCGATGCCGTACATCTGCAGCGGCCGTCCGGAATGGCCCTGGGTGACGCGGGTGACCATCGCCACCAGCAGGCTGCCGAAGAAGCCGACGAACAGCGCATGCATCGGCGCACGGCCGAGGACGAAGCTGCCATCCAGCAGGAACACCAGGCTTTGCACGGTATAGAGGGCGAAAGTGACCGGCAGCCACAGGGTGCCGATGAACAGCACCGCCAGCAGCCCGGGCATGCGCCCGCGCGGCCACCAGCGATAGACCGCGTAGCCGGTCAGCAACAGCAGCGGCACGTCGGCCAACCATAGCCAGGCATAGGCATGCACCAGTTCCAGGCCCAGATGCGCGATGCCCAGCGCCCAGGTCGCGCCCAGCCACCCCAGCGGCCGCCACGGCTGGTAGCCCGGGACCACATTGCCGGCGAAGAACGGGAACATCCGGTGGGCCACGGTCAGATACACCGGCAGCAGCAGGCCGAAGCTGCCCAGCTTGATGCTGGCGAAGGCCCATTGCGCCGAGGTGCCGAGCACGAAGGCCAGGAACATGGCGATGCCCAGCCAGCCCAGCACCAGCCCGGCGAAGCACGAGCGCGCATGCCAGGTGCTGCCCTTCTCGTCCGCCAGCAGCCGGCCCAGGATCGCCAGCCCGGCGCTCCAGCCGGCCAGCGCCATCCACAGGCCCACGGTCAGCCCCGCGTCCCAGCCGGCGGTGCCGAGCAGGATCGCCAGTTGTCCGCCCATCAGTCCCAGCCCGACCGGCACGTAGTGCCAGCGGCTCAGCTCCGGCAGTCCCATCCAGCGCGGGAACACGGTGAGCAGGAAGCCGAACATGAAGCTGGGCAGCACCAGGTACTGCATCAGGAACGCGTGCAGCCAGCCGGCCGGGATCGCCAGTTCCGGCATCGACCACAGCTGCCAGCGCGCCGCCACCAGCCACAGCGCCCACCACAGCATCGCCAGCAGCACGTTGGCCGCGCCGACGAAGAACATCATCCGGTGCGGCGCTTGCGCCAGCCAGCGCGGCGAAGCGGAAGACCGGGGTGGGGCGGACGGCGGGGCCATGGCGCCAGTCTGCCGATGCGCCCGGGCCGTCGCCTTGACCCAGGTCAGGTGCGTGCTCCGTCGCCGGACCCTGGCCCCGGAAGTCTCGTGCGCGAACCCTGTCCAGGTCGTGGGAGACGGTCATGACGCCGGGGCCATGGGTCCGGTTCACGGCGAAGCCGGTCGTGCGGCGCCTTCCTGGGCCCCCACCGCCGCGCGGCGTCCGTGCAGCCAGCGGTACAGCGCCGGCAACACGACCAGGGTGAGCAGGGTCGAGGAGACGATGCCGCCGATCACCACGGTGGCCAGCGGCCGCTGCACCTCCGAGCCGGCGCCCACGTTCAGCGCCATCGGCAGGAAACCCAGCGAGGCCACCAGCGCGGTCATCAGCACCGGCCGCAGGCGTCCGAGTGCGCCTTCGCGCACGGCCTCGTCGAGCGGCGTGCCCTGCTCGCGCAGCTTGCGGATGAAGGCGATCATCACCAGCCCGTTGAGCACCGCCACGCCGGACAGGGCGATGAAGCCCACCCCGGCCGAGATCGACAGCGGGATGCCGCGCAGGGCCAGCGCAACCACGCCGCCGGTCAGCGCCAGCGGCACGCCGGTGAACACGATGGCCGCGTCCTTCAGCGAACCGAAGGCCCAGAACAGCAGCGCCATGATGATCAGCAGGGTCACCGGCACCACCACCGCCAGGCGCTGGCTGGCGGAGATCAGCTGCTCGAAGGTGCCGCCATAGTCGAGCCAGTAGCCGGTCGGCAGCTCCACCTCGGTGGCCAGCCGCTGCTGCAGTTCGGCGACGAAGCCGCCGAGGTCGCGCCCGCGCACGTTGGCGGTGACCACCACCCGGCGCTTGCCGTTCTCGCGGTTGACCTGGTTGGGGCCGAGCACGGTCTCGATCCGCGCCACTTCGCGCAGCGGCACCGTGCGCGGCTCGCCGCTGGCCCAGGCCGCGCCGCCGGCCGATTCGTCGGCGTTGCCCTCGCCGCGCAGCGGGATCGGCAGGTCGGCCAGCGCCGCCGGGTCCTGGCGCAGGTGCTCGGGCAGGCGCACGACGATGTCGAAGCGGCGGTCGCCCTCGAACAGCTGGCCGGCGACCTCGCCGCCCACCGCCATCGCCACCGTGTCCTGCACGTCGCCCGGGTTGAGGCCGTAGCGGATCAGCGCGGCGCGGTCGGGCGTCACCGTCAGCATCGGCAGGCCCTCGGCCTGCTCCATGCGCACGTCGGCCGCGCCGTCGAGGGTGCCGGCCAGTGCCTCGATCCGGCGACCCACTTCGACCAGCGTGTCCAGGTCGTCGCCGTACACCTTCACCGCCACGTCCGCGCGCACCCCGGAGATCAGTTCGTTCATGCGCATCTGGATCGGCTGGGTGAACTCGTAGTTGTTGCCGGGCAGCCGGCGCGCGGCGGCCTCCAGTTCCTCCAGCAGCACGGCCTTGGGCTTGCGCGGGTCGGGCCAGTCCTTGCGCGGCCTGAGCATGACGAAGGTGTCGGTCACCGAGGGCGGCATCGGGTCGCTGGCCACCTCGCCGGTACCGATCTTGCTGAACACCCGTTCCACTTCCGGGAGCCCGGCGAAGGTCTTCTCCAGGCTGGTCTGCATCGCCACCGCCTGGCTCAGGCTGGTGCCGGGGATGCGCAAGGCGTGCACGGTGACGTCGCCTTCGTCCAGGCTGGGCACGAACTCCGAGCCCAGCCGCATCGCCAGCAGGCCGCAGGCCACCAGCAGCGCGGCCGCGCCGGCGAACACGAGCGCGCGGCGGCGCAGCGCCCAGCCCAGCACCGGCTGGTAGGCGCGGCGCGCCCACTGCATGAGCCAGGTGTCCTGCTCCTCGACCTTGCCGCGCAGGAACACGGCGATGGCCGCCGGCACGAAGGTCAGCGACAGCAGCATCGCACCGGTCAGGGCGAGCACCACGGTGATCGCCATCGGGTGGAACATCTTCCCCTCCACCCCGGTCAGGGCGAAGATCGGCAGGTACACCGCGCCGATGATCCCCAGGCCGAACAGGCTCGGCCGGATCACCTCGGCGGTGGCCGCGGCGGTGGTCGCCAGGCGCTCGGACTCGCTCAACAGGCGGCCCAGGCGGTGCTGCAGCTCGCCGAAGCGGCGCAGGCAGTTCTCGATGATGATCACCGCGCCGTCGACGATCAGGCCGAAATCCAGCGCGCCCAGGCTCATCAGGTTGCCGGAGACGCCGCCGCGGACCATGCCGGTCAGGGTGAACAGCATCGCCAGCGGGATCACGGCGGCGGTGATCAGCGCCGCACGGAAGTTGCCCAGCAGCAGGAACAGCACCACCACCACCAGCAGCGCACCTTCGACCAGGTTCTTGGCCACGGTGCGGATGGTGCGGTCCACCAGCGAGGTGCGGTCATAGACCGGGATCGCCGACACGCCGGCCGGCAGGCTGCGGTTGGCTTCCTGCAGGCGCGCAGCGGCCGCCTGCGACACGTCGCGGCTGTTGGATCCGACCAGCATGAACACGGTGCCGAGCACGACCTCGTCGCCGTCCATCGTGGCCGCGCCGGTGCGCAGTTCCTTGCCCTCGCCGACATCGGCCACGTCGCGCACGCGGATCGGCACGCCGTCGCGGCGGTCGAGCACGATGTCGCGGATGCCGTCGAGGTCGGCGACCTGGCCCGGGGCGCGCACCAGGAATTCCTGGCCGTTGCGCTCGATGTAGCCGGCGCCGACGTTGCGGTTGTTGGACGCCACCGCGCGCACGACGTCGTCGAAGGAGAAGCCGAGCGCGACCATGCGCGCCGGATCGGGCGTGATGTGGATCTGTCGCGCGTAGCCGCCCTGGGTGTTGACCTCGGTCACCCCGGGCACGTTGCGCAGTTGCGGGCGGATCACCCAGTCCTGCAGCGTGCGCAGGTCGGTGGCCGTCCACGGCGTGCCATCTGCCTTCCTCGCCTCCGGATCGGCCTGCACCGTGTACATGAAGATCTCGCCCATGCCGGTGGCGATGGGACCCATTTCCGGCTCCAGGCCCGCGGGCAGCCGCGATTTCCCCTGGGCGATGCGCTCGGCCACCTGCTGGCGGGCGAAGTACAGGTCGGTGCCGTCCTTGAACGCGATGGTCACCTGCGACAGGCCGTAGCGCGAGAGCGAACGGGTGTAGTCCAGCCCGGGCAAACCGGCCAGTGCCGTTTCGAGCGGGAAGGTCACCCGCTGTTCGGTCTCCAGCGGCGAGAAGCCGGGCGCGGCGGTGTTCACCTGCACCTGCACGTTGGTGATGTCGGGAGTGACGTCGATCGGCAACTGGCGGAAGCTCCACGCGCCCACTGCCACCAGCGCCAGGGTCAGCGCCAGCATCAGCCAGCGATGGGCGATGGCGAAGCCGACGATGCGTTCGAGCGCGCCGCCATGGCCGGCGCCGGCAGTGTCAGTGCTCATGCGACGCTCCCGCCTTCTCGATGTCGGCCTTGATCAGGTAGCTCTGCTCGACCACGACTGCGTCGCCGGCGTCCAGGCCCTCGAGTACCTCGACCTGCCGTCCGTCGCGCTTGCCGAGCCGGACCGGATGGGCGGCGTAGCGATCGCCGTCGCGCACGAACACGACGTCGCGGCCTTCCAGGACCTGCAGCGCGGCCAGCGGCACGACCAACGCGGCCGGCTGCTGCTCCACGGTGATCCGCGCCTTGACCGCCGAACCCGGGCGCCACAGCCCGTCGTCGTTGTCCAGCACCGCGCGCGCGACCGTGCTCTGGCTGGCGGTGGCGGTGCCGGGCAGCACCCGTTCGAGCGTGGTGCGGGCGGTGGCGCCATCGCTCAGGCGGGTGACCGTGACGGGTGCGCCGGGCACGATGTGGCCGGCATCGGAGCCGAAGATGTGCAGGTCCACCCACAGGCTCGACAGGTCGGCGATCTCGAACAGCGGCGTGCCTTCGGCGGCGATGCCGCCGATGCTGGCGTTGCGCGCCAGCACGACGCCCGGGATCGGTGCGTTCACGCTGTAGCTGGACAGGCTGAGGTTGCTTTCCACGGTGGCCAGGGTCTGGCCGGCACGCACGCGGTCGCCCACGTTCACCGCCAGGCTGCGGATCGGACCGGGATAGCGCGCGGCCACCTGGGCCACCCGGCCATCCACGGGGGTCAACAGGCCCTGGACCTCGTGCTCGTCGGCGATGGTGCCGGCGGCGGCCGGGGCGACGCGGATGCCGGAGGCTTCGGCGATATCGGCGGCGATGACGGTGCCGTCGGCATCGCCTTCCTCGGCCTCGCCGTGCGCGTGGCCGGCGTCTTGCTTGCCGGGGTCGTGGTCGGCATCGGCTGCGCCGCGACCGCAGGCGGCGAGCAGCAGGGCCAGCAGCAGGGCGCTGGTCAGGGATCGGTTCATGGAGTGGTACCTCGGGCGGAGGCGCCGGTGCCGGCCACGAAGGACTGGCCGGTCAGGCGCTGGATTTCGATGAGGGCGCTGCGGGCTTCCAGCGCGGCGTCGAGCTGTTGCCGTTGCACCGCGGTGCGCTCGGACTGCAGCTGCGCCCATTCCAGGTAGCTGATGGCGCCGGCGCGATAGGCATGCTCGGCGGCGCGTTCGGCGCGGGCCAGGCGCGGCAGCACGTCCTGCGCGGTGCGCTGCACCTCACCATGGGCGACTCGGTAGCGTCCGTGCGCCTCGACCAGGGTCGAGTACAGCGACACTTCGCGCGATTCGCGTTCCAGGGCCAGCGCCGCCAGGCCGGCTTCGGCGATGCGGATCTCCGATTGCGCGCGGCGCGCGGTGCCCAGCGGCAGCGATACGCTGCCGATCAGCGCCATGGCGTCGCTTTCCTGCAGGCGCCGCACGCCCAGCTGCCAGTCGAGGTCCGGCGTGGCGGTACTGCGCGCCAGTTGCAGGCGGGCTTCGCCGATGCGTTGCTCGTCGGCGAACCGGGCCAGCTCGGGCGTGCTTTCCAGCCAGTCGGTCAACTCATCCAGGTCGGCGAGCACCGGCAATTCCAGGGGGTCGACGGCGGCGAGCCGGAAGTCCGGATCGCGTTCGCCCCACAACGCGGCCAGGTGCTGGCGCGCGGCCTGTTCCTGCTGCGCGGCTCTCTCGACCGCGAGTTCCGCGCGGGCCAGCGCCGCCTCGGCGGTCAGCACCACCGACTCGGGCGAGGCGCCGGCCCGGTAGCGGTGACGCGCCGCGACGACGGTGCGCCGACGCTGTTCCACGTCGAGCCGGCCGATGTCGCCCTGGTCCCGGGCCGCGGCCACGGCCAGATAGCGGCGCGCGGTCTCGGCCAGCAGGTCCAGCCGCTGCGCCTCGCGCTGCACCGACAGTGCGTCGATCCGGCCTTGCGCCAGCGCGCGTCGCGCGTCGAGCTTGCCGCCGCGCTCGAACACGCCGGCCAGGCTCAGGGTGATCTCGGCCTGGTCGAAGCCGCGCGCCGAGCCGGTGCCCAGGGCGTTCTCGACGTCCAGGCCGATCCTCGGTGCCGGCTTCAGCGATGCCTGCTCGTGCTCGGCGAGCAGGACATCGGTCCTGGGGCCGAACAGGCGCAGGTCGGGATGGGCCTGGGCGACGCGCACGAATGCGTCGTCTAGGGTGAGCGACCCGGGTGGGGTCTCGAGCGGTCGCGCCGGTGCCGGCAGGCACCACGCGAACGCGAACGCGGCGATGGCCGCGATTCGCAACGACATGGGTGGATCTCCGATTGCGGTGACGGGATGGCCGGCGGCTGCCGGTGTCGTCAGGCGCGGATCGGAGGTCGGTACGCCACCGGAAGGGGGGCCGGTGCGTGCCCGGCCCGGAGCGCCGGCTGCGGATGCGCGACCGGCGTCGCCACCTGGCCGGCGGCCACGGCTGCCGGCAGCATGGTCGTGACCGCGCAGCATTGGCCGCAGGCCTGCCCCGGGCAGCATTGGTCGCCGCCCGGTTCGCCGGCGTCGTCGACCACGGATCCGGTCTCCACCTGCGCCAGGCGCAGGTCTTCCAGCTCACAGGCCGCGACCAGGATTGGTTTGGCCAGCAGTCCCAGCACCAAGGCCGCCAGCGCCAACAGGCGCAGGCAACGGATCGCGTGGTCGGGCAGGCGGGAGAGCATCGCCACAAGGTAGCGTCGCCAGGGGGCGTTACACAATTCCGCATCCGCCCGGCGTGCATGGCCACGAAAAGCATCGGGGCCGCACAAGGCGGCCCCGACGATCCCGCTATTGTTGCCGCTACGCCTCAGTGCCTCGGCACGATCGCCGCGGCGGCCGCGGCCGCCGCCGAGGACACCGGGGCTTCGCGCTTCGGCGCAATCCACAGCCGGAGCATGAACCAGGCCAGGGCGAAGGCGCCGACGCTGAACAGCGTGTCGGCCGGAACCCGCATCCACACCAGCAGGTCCACGATCGGCTGCTGCATGAACTCGGCCGAGCGTGCATACCAGTAGCCGTGTTCGATCGCCGCATGCAGCTGCAGGATGCCCAGCGGCAGCAGGGTCAGCAGGGCCATGCCGGCCAGGCCGATGTTGAGCGCCCAGAAAGCGGTGCCCAGCAGCTTGTCGCTCCACACCACGTCCGGCTTGAGGCCGCGCAGGCAGAACAGCATCAGGCCGATGCCGAGCATGCCGTACACGCCGAACAGCGCGGTGTGGCCATGGGTCGGGGTCAGGTTCAGGCCCTGCATGTAGTACAGCGACAGCGGCGGGTTGATCAGGAAGCCGAACAGGCCGGCACCCACCAGGTTCCAGAACGACACCGCCAGGAAGAACATGATCGGCCACTTGTAGCGGACCATCCACGGCGCGGCCCGGCCGAGCTTGTAGTTGTGGTAGGCCTCGAAGCCGACATAGGCCAGCGGCACCACTTCCAGCGCCGAGAAGCTCGCGCCCAGGGCGATCACTGCCGTCGGCGTGCCGGAGAAGTACAGGTGGTGCAGGGTGCCCAGCACGCCACCGGCGAGGAACACGATGGTGGCGAACAGCACGGCCATGGTCGCGGTGCGCACCTGGAGCAAGCCCAGGCGGGTGAACAGGAACGCGATCACCGCCACCGCGAACACCTCGAAGAAGCCCTCGACCCACAGGTGGACGACCCACCAGCGCCAGTATTCGACCATCGACATGTGGGTGTGCTCGCCCCACATCAGGCCGGCGGCATAGAACAGGCCGATGGCCACCACCGACAGGAACAGCAGCACCACGATCGAGCGCGACTCGGTGCCCTTGCGCATGGCCGGCCACAGGGCGCGACCGACCAGGGCCAGCCACAGCAGCAGGCCGACGAACAGGAACGCCTGCCAGAACCGGCCCAGGTCCACGTATTCCCAGCCCTGGTGGCCGAACCAGAAGTTCTTGTCCAGGCCCAGCTTCTGCATCACCGCCAGCCACTGGCCGGCGAACGAGCCCACGACGATTATCAGCAAGCAGACCCACAGGAAGTTCACGCCCAGGCGCTGGAACTTCGGCTCGTGCCCGGAGATGGCCGGACCGATGTACAGGCCCATGCCCAGCCACGCGGTGGCGATCCACAGCACCGCCAGCTGGGTGTGCCAGGTGCGGGTCAGCGAATAGGGCAGCACGTCGGACAGGGCGAAGCCGTAGGCCTCCTGGCCTTCGACCTGGTAGTGCGCGGTGATCGCGCCCAGCAGGATCTGCACCAGGAACAGCGCCATCACCACCCAGAAATACTTGGCGGTGGCGCGCATCGACGGGGTGACCTTGATGTCGGCCAGCGGGTCGCTCTTGGGCAGGACCGGGGCCATCTCGTCGCCGTGGTTGACCGCGTAGTGCCAGCCCAGCAGGCCGATGCCGGCGATCAGGAACAGCACGCTGAACACGCTCCAGATCAGCAGGTTCGACGGCGGGGTGTTGCCCACCAGTTCGTCGTGCGGCCAGTTGGCCGTGTAGGTGATGCTCTGGCCGGGACGCTCGGTGATCGTCGACCACGCCGCCCACCAGTAGAACGCCGTCATCAGACGCCGGTGTTGCGGATCGGGCACCGTGTTGTTGCGCATGGCGTAGGCCTCGCGCAGTTCGGCGGTGGCCGGGTCGTTGCCGAACAGGTCGACGTAGTGCGCGGCGACCTTGTCGATGGCGGCGGCGCGGTCGGCGTCGATGGTGATCGTGCCGGTGGCCGCATCGTAGGTGTTCGGGCGCATCAGGTCCTGCACACGCCGGGAATAGGCCGCCTGGGTCGGGCCGTCCAGTGCCTTGTAGCTGTCCACGCCGTGCTCGCGCGCGGCCCAGATGTCGAGGACTGCCTCAGCCTCGCGGTGCAGCCAGTCCGCGCTCCAGTCGGGGGCGACATAGCCGCCGTGGCCCCAGATCGAGCCCAGCTGCTGGCCGCCGATGGACTGCCAGACCTGGCGCCCGGTTTCGATGTCCTTGCGGGTATAGACCACCCGGCCGTCGGTGGTGACCACCTGTTCGGGCATGGGCGGAGCCTGGCGGTGGATCTCGCTGCCGACCCAGAGCAGGACGGCGAACGAGGCGATGAGCAGGACCGCCAGGCCCGCCCACAGCTTCTTGGTGGAATTCATGACACGGTCCTCTCCTACGGGGATCGGCGGCATCTTCGGCCGGCGGGCCCGGCGGCTCCATGACGCAGGTCAAGCGTGGGGGCGAAAGGCGCTTGTGGGGAGGAGGCGCCCAGGCCGGGCTGGCCTTTCCGTCAGAAGCGCGATCCCGTTGCCGCGGCGGCGCCGGAGCGAAGCCGGTGAAGCGGGGCCTCTATTCGCGCAGGACGGACAGGGCCAGCGCCTCCAGGCGCGGGATGTCCAGGATTTCCACGTCGCGCTGCTTGATGTGCAACAGGCCCTCGTGCTCGAAGCGGCGCAGCACCCGGCTGACCGTCTCCGGGGCCTGGCGCAGGTAGTTGGCGATGTCGGTGCGCGACATCGTCAGCTGGAACCGGCGCGGCGAGAACCCGCGCGCGGCCAGCCGCCGCGACAGGCCGATCAGGAACGCGGCCATGCGCTCGTCGGCGGTATTGTCGCGGGCGAACATCGAAGCCACCCCGATGTCCCGGCTCATCAGCCGGAACAGGTGCTGCTGCAGGTTGGGCAGGCGCTGGGCCAGCAGCGCGATCTTCGGGAACGAGAACCGGCACAGCATCACCGTGTCCAGCGCCACCGCGTTGCAGGGATAGCGGTCGTCATGGATCGCGTTGAGCCCGATCACCTCGCCGGGCAGATGGAAGCCCAGCACCTGCTCGTGGCCGTCGCGGTCGATGTGGTAGGTCTTGACCGTGCCGGTGCGCACCGCGGCGATCGCGGTGAACGGGTCGCCTTCGCGGAACACGTGCTCGCCGGCGTGCAGCGGGCCGACATGCTCGACCAGCACGTGCAGGTCCATCAGCGCATGCTTGCTCATGCCCTCGGACAGGCAGGCCTGGGAGAAGGCGCAGGTCGAGCAGAACTTCAGCGCATCGCCGTCGTCGGCCATGGTGGCCGGCCCGGAGCGCGGGAAAACCACGCCGGACGGGGTCACTCCGCCCCTCCCGCACCGATCAGACGGTGCGCGAGTACCGGGGCTGGGCCGCGTCGGCGGCTGGCGTGAGGTAGCGGTCGAAGCACATGGCGATGATACGCAGCAAAAGCCGCCCGCGCGAGGTCGAGTGCAGCCCGCCGTCGTCCACCACGACCAGGCCATCGGCCTGCAACGGCTGCAGCCTCGCCAGCGAATCGCGGAAGTAGTCGCGGAAATCGATCATGTGGCGCTGGCCGAAGGTCTCGAAGTCCAGTTCGCCATGGCACATCAGCGACTGGATCGCGTCGGCCCGGATCACGTCGTCCTCGTCCATCAGCATCCCGCGCCACACCGGCAGGCGCCCGGCATCGATGGCCATTTCCCAGCTCGGCAGGTCGCGCGGGTTCTGGCTGAAGCTGGCGCCGATGTGGCTGATCGCGCTTACCCCCAGCCCCACCAGGTCGCTCTCGGCGTGGGTGGTATAGCCCATGAAGTTCCGGTGCAGGCCGCCCTCGCGCTGGGCCCTGGCCAGTTCGTCCCCGGGCAGGGCGAAATGGTCCATGCCGATGTACTCGTAGCCGGCCTGGCCGAGCTTGTCGATCGCCAGGCGCAGCAGGTCGAGCTTGGTCTCCGGGGCCGGCAGGTCCTCGGCGTGGATCCGGTGCTGCGGGCGGAACAGGTTGGGCAGGTGCGCGTAGCCGTAGATCGCCAGTCGGTCCGGGCGCGCTTGCAGGGTGATGTCCAGGGTGCGCGCGAAGCCTTCCTGGGTCTGCTTGGGCAGGCCGTAGATCAGGTCCACGTTGACCGAGCGGAAGCCATGCTTCCGGCAGGCCTCGATGATGCCCAGGGTCTGGTCCACGCCCTGGATCCGGTTGACCGCCTCCTGTACCACCGGGTCGAAGTCCTGCACGCCGAGGCTGGCGCGGTTGAACCCGGCCTGGGCCAGCTGGCCCACCTCCCCCGGGGTGATGAAGCGCGGGTCCAGCTCGATCGAGCAGTCCATCCGCGGACCGCGGGCGAAGGAGAAGTGCCGGCGCAGCACGTCCACCACCTCCGAGATCTGCTCCGGGTCGAGGAAGTTGGGAGTGCCGCCGCCGAAGTGCACCTGCTCGACTTCGCGGTCGCGGTCGAACATCGACGAGGCCATCGCGATCTCGCGGTACAGCCGGGTCAGGTAGGCCGCGCCGCGCGCCTTGTCGCGGGTGATGATCCGGTTGCAACCGCAGTAGAAGCACGGGCTGGCGCAGAACGGGATGTGCAGGTACAGCGAGATCGGACGCGGGATCGGGTCGCCATTGCTGGCCGCAGCCACCTCCCGCAGCTGGGCCTCGCCGAAACCGGCCGAGAACTGCGGCGCGGTCGGGTAGGAGGTGTAGCGCGGCCCCGGCACGTCATAGCGCCGGAGCAGTTGCGGGTCGAACAGGGCGGACAGGCTGGCCATCGGTACAGGCTATGAATCCGGACCGGTCCTGTCCTTGATGCAGGTCAATCCGCGGGCAGCCCCGCACGCCCCGGGCGCACGGGATGGAGTCCGGCCGGTTCCGGCTGGCGGATCATGGCCCCGTGGCTGCGCTAGCATGAACGGACGTTGGGGCTACGGGGACCGATGGAATGAAGACGACCGCTTCCCTGGGGATGCTGTTGGCACTGGCGTCGGCGCCAGCGCTGGCCGCCGAAGATGGGCGCGACGCGGAGATCGCCAGCCTCCGCGAGACCGTCGAGCGCCTGACCCGCCGCATCGAGGCACTGGAGGCCGAACGTGCACCGGCCGTGGCTGCGGCGCAGCCGGTGCCCGGGGCTGCGCCGCCGCACGCCGGGGCGGTTTCCGTTCAGGCTCCGGGGCAGCCCTCGCCGTCCCGTCCCGTGCCGGGGGCTGCCGCCGTGGACGCGATGCCGGCGTTGGCGAAATCGCCGCTGCCGGAGCATCCGACCTTCGACGAGGACCAGGACGTGGTCGCGCGCGCGGACAACGCCCTGCCGCCGGGCGAGAACGACCTGGACGGCTTCTTCCTGGTCGGCGACGGGCCGACCTGGCTGCGCCTGGGCGGCTCGGCCAGGCTGCATGCGATGTACGACAGCGACGACGCCGGCGTCCGCGACCTGCTGATCACCTCGGCGATCCCGGTCGGCGCGCAGTCCGGGCAGGGCAGCTACCACATGCACGCGCGCAGCACCCGCTTCACCCTGGAGGCGCGTCGCCCGACCGACCACGGCTGGCTGCGCTTCGTGCTGCAGAACGATTTCGAAGGGTCCGGCGGTTCCTACGGCTACAACCTGCTGCATGCCTGGGGACAACTGGGCAACACCTACGCCGGTTACGGCTTCTCCGCGTTCCTCGACCTGGATTCGGCGCCGGACACGCTGGATGTGGCCGGGCCGGGCGCGATGCCGTTCGCGCGCGTGGCCAGCGTGCGTCGCTACGTGCCGCTGCGCAACGGCAACCAACTGGTGTTCGCCGCCGAGCACGAATCGGCGCAGGTCTCCGCCGATTCCGGGAGCGTGCGCGATGCCATGCCGAACCTGGTGTTCGCCGCCCGCCATGAAGGCGAATCCGGGCATGTCCAGGCCGGTGCGCTGCTGCGCCTGCTGGCCTGGCGCGACCCGGCCAGCCGCGACGAAGTGCTGGCCGGCGGCGTGACCGTCAGCGGCGCCTGGGCCGCCGCGAGCGGCGACTACCTGACCTGGGGCGGCGTCGCCGGGCGCGGCATTGCCGCCTACGTGGGCGATCTCGGCGGCATCGGCCTGGACGCGGTGGTGAACGGCGATGGTTCGCTCGAGCCGCTGGACGAATGGGGCGGCTGGGTTGGCTACGGCCATCCCTGGAGCGGCGCGTGGCGCTCGACCGTGGCCTACGGCCGGCTTTACCTGCAGCGCGACGAGACGCTCGCAACCGAGGCATTCCGGCGCAGCGACTACCTCGCCGCCAACCTGATCTACGCGCCTAGCCGCACCTGGAGCTGGGGCCTGGAGCTGTCCTGGGGCAAGCTGCAACGCCAGGACGGCGAGACCGGCGACGTATTGCGACTGCAGTCCTCGCTCAGGTACGACTTCATCAAATAGCCCATCGAACCCCAGACGGCGCGCGCATGTTTTCCCGACTCAGGTTGACCAATTTCAAGGCGTGGAAGGACACCGGCGACGTGGCCCTGCGGCCGGTAACCATGCTGCTGGGCACCAATTCTTCGGGGAAGTCCTCGCTGATCCAGAGCCTGCTGCTGCTCAAGCAGACGGCGCAGTCGCCCGATCGCAGCATCCACCTGAACCTGGGCGGCGACGAGACCGACGACCTCTACGATTTCGGCGGCTTCGAGAACGTGCTGCGCCAGGGCTCGCGCACGCGCCAGTTCGGCATCGCCCTGGACTTCCACAACGCCGGCGACCTGCGGGTGCCCGACGGGCATTTCGAATGCAGCTACGGGCAGACCTCGGCCGGCGCGGTGGTGGTGCAATCGCTGGTGCTGGGTACCGGCCGCCGCGCCTTCCGCGCGGTGCGGCGCGACCGCGGCACCTTCTCCGTCTACGTGGACCGCGAATCGCAGCCGCGCGGCAAGGGCCGCCACCTGGCCCCCGAGCGCTCGATCGCGCTGCCGGCCGAGGCGCTGGCGCTGCTGGGCGCGGACGGGCAACTGGCCCAGGACCTGAGCCTGAGCCTGCGCCGGGCGCTGGAGAACATCGCCTACCTCGGGCCGCTGCGGCGCAAGCCCGAGCGCGACTACACCTGGAACAAGAGCAACCCCGGCGGGATCGGCAGCGATGGCCACCGCGCCGTGGACGTGCTGCTGGCCAGCGCCCTGCTCAAGGGCGAGGAGCAGGCACAGGTCATCGACGGCGTGTCGCACTGGCTCTCGCGCATGCGCCTGGCCGACCGCCTGGAGGTCAGGCAGGAGGGGCGCTCCAACCGCTACGCCCTGATCGTGCGTCGCGACGGCACTGTCTCCAACCTGCACGACGTCGGCATCGGCATCTCGCAGGTGCTGCCGGTGCTGGCGGTGGCCCATTTCGCCCCGCGCGGCAGCGCCATCCTGCTGGAAGAGCCCGAGATCCACCTGCATCCGCAGGCACAGGCGGTGCTGGCCGAGCTGTTCGTGGAAGTCAGCCGCGAACGCGGCGTCCAGTTCTTGGTCGAGACCCATTCCGAGCACCTGTTCCGGCGCATGCAGACCCTGCTGGCGGCGGAGACGGCCACGCCGGAGGACTGCGCGATGTACTTCGTCGAGCGCGAATCCGGCGCGGCGCGGATGCGCGCCCTGCACCTGGACCGCTTCGGCCGGGTGGGCAACTGGCCCGAAGGCTTCTTCGGCGACGCCCTGGGCGAAACCCGCGAGCAGGCGCGGCTGATGTTCGAGCGGCGCAGGCGGGAGGCCGGATGAGGCCGCGCTACGTGGTCGATACCAACGTCCTGATCGCGGCCAGCGCCGCCGACCCGGACAACCCGAAGGACATCGACGCCACCCCCGGCGAGCCCGGCCTGCGCGAGCAGGTCTGGCAGTGGCTGGACCGGTTCCAGCGCGGCGACTCGCGGATGGTGCTGGATGGATCCGGCAGGATCATGGACGAGTACACCCGCAAGCTGGGCTTCAACGACTTCGGCATCCAGGTGGTCATGCACAAGTGGAGCACCGCAGCAGTGGACGACGTGGACGTCGCCTACGACGAGGATGGCAGCGCGATCCTGCCCGCCGCGCTCGCCGCCTTGGTCCACGATGGCGCCGACCGCAAGATGGTTGCTGCGGCGCTGGCCTCGCGGCAGGCCTTCGGCGAAGGCTGTATCGTCTTCGCTGGCGACACCGACTGGCACGACTGGGAGGACGGTCTGCTGGAACACGAACTGCTGCTGGAACCGATCATCGAGGCCTGGTCGCGGGCCAAGCACGCGCAGAAGCAGGAACGATGAGCGGCCACGACGATTTCTTCCGCTTTCCCTCCACTCCGCACCTGGCCTGGCTGGGCGGCGGCACGACGCCGCGCGAGGACAAGGTGCTGGGCCCGGCCGAGGCCGACGAACTGCTTTCGGGCGAAGTGGTGGTCGAGGAGAAGCTCGACGGCGCCAACCTGGGCTGGTCGCTGGATCCGGACGGCAACCTGCGCGCGCAGAACCGCGGCCAGTATCTCGCCCATCCCCATGCCGGGCAGTTCGCGCGGCTGCCGGCGTGGGAGGCGATCCATGGCCAGGCGCTGCGCCAGGCGCTGACCCCGGACCTGATCCTGTTCGGCGAATGGTGCGCGGCCCGGCACTCGCTGGAGTACGACCTGCTGCCGGACTGGTTCCTGGCCTTCGACGTGTACGACCGGGCCGAAGGCTGCTTCTGGAGTACCCGGCGCCGCAACGAACTGGCCGCGCGCATCGGCGTGGAGACAGTGCCGCAAGTGCTGGTCGGCCACGCCGATCTCGCCGGATTGGAGCGGATCCTCGCCGAGTGGCCCAGCCGCTACCGCAGCGGGCCGATGGAGGGCCTGGTGGTGCGGCGCGAGCACGGTGGTTGCAGCGTGGCGCGCGCCAAGCTGGTGCGGGCCGATTTCACCCAGGCCATCGAAGGGCATTGGCGCACCCGTGCCATCGAATGGAACCGGGTGAGCTACGCCGGCAGCGGGCGGTCGCCATCGGGCACCGGGTAGGCGCCCGCGCGGCACGCGCTCAGCGCATGTGCTGGCCGCCGTTCATGGAGATGTTGCTGCCGGTCAGGTAGCCGGCCAGGTCGCTGGCGATGAAGGCCACCAGCGCGGCCAGTTCCTCGGGACGGCCAAGCCGCCCGACCGGGATCTCGGCCACGATCCGCTCGACGATCTCCGCGGGCATGCCCAGCACCAACTGCGTGCCCATGTAGCCCGGCGAGACGGTGTTGACGGTCACGCCCTTGCGCGCGACTTCCTGCGCCAGCGCCTTGGTGAAGCCATGGATGCCGGCCTTGGCCGCCGAATAGTTGGTCTGGCCGAACTGGCCCTTGTCGCCGTTGACCGAGGAGATGTTGACGATCCGGCCCCAGCCGCGGCCGAGCATGCCCTCGATGAAGGGCTTGGTGACGTTGAACATCGAATCCAGGTTCACCCGCAGCACCGCATCCCAGTTGTCCTTGCTCAGCTTGCGGAAGGTCGCATCGCGGGTGATGCCCGCGCCGTTGACCAGGATGTCCACGGCATGGCCGTCGGCGGCGATGGATTCGGCCATGCGCTCGCACGACCCATAGTCGGCGACATCGACCCCGTAGGCCTTGAAGGCGTAGCCATCCGCGGCCTGTCTCGCCAGCCAGGCGGGTGCGTCTTCGCCCTTGGCCTGGGTGACCAGCACGGCATGGCCGGCATCGTGCAGGGTGCGGGCGATGGCTTCGCCCAGGCCGCCCATGCCGCCGGTCACCAGCGCGGTGCGATTGGTGGCCTGCGCCGTCATCGGGCGGACCTCGGAAGGTGCGGGTTGCCGGAGTCGCTCATGTCGGATCGTCTCGCTGGAGATGGGGAGAGGACGGGAACCGCATGCGCACGCCCGGCTGCAGGAAGGTCCGCAGGGGGAGGACATGCATGGGCGGCCTTGCAGGGGACCGGTCCGCGCCGCTGACGGAGACCGCGGCGCAGCCAGGGGATGTGACGGCTAGTCTACCAGTCCTGTGCGGACGGCTTTCTCAACTCCGGGAGCGCGATACCCGGGTATCCGGCAGGATCCCGACTACGCTGGGGATACCCGTCCGATGCCAACCCGATGGAGCAAGGCAATGCTCAGGATCTCCGGTGTTCTCGCATTCCTTCCCCTGCTCCTGCCCTTCGTCGCGAATGCGGCGGACGGCGCGAATCCGGGAGACAAGCCGCTGTCGGAGATCCTCAAGCCTGTCGCGCAACACGGAACGGCGGTCAGCGCCGGCCTGACGCGCCACCGCCGGGAGGTCGTCGTGTGCGAGCGGCCCGGCATCTGCACCGAGCTCTATCTCGACCGGGTCACCGGCCAGGAACTCAGGCGCGACCGCGAGCGCGACCTCGTGCCCTTCCCGCCGCGGGACGCCATGCCATTGGCGCGGATCGTCCTGTCGCTGGAGCAGCGCGGTTTGGGCGGCATCACCGATGTCGAATTCGACCGGCGCGTGTGGGATGTCGACCTCCGCAACCCGCAGGGGCGGCGTGCCGAACTCAAGGTCGACCCCTTCACGGCGGATATCGTCCGTTGCCGCGGCCGCGCATGCCCCTGAGGGCGAACCGGGCGGGCAGCGCCTGACGTCCGGTCCGCCGGCAAGGCGGCTCCGGTCCGGCGTCCGCTTCGGAAGGCCGGTGGCGGTCATCGCCTTCGCGAAGGCCGGTCCGTCCGCACGCGCCACCTGTCGCGGCTCGCCACGCCCGGCGCGGCATCCTTCGAGCAGGTCCATGCCGGCCCGGTACTCGGGGGCCCAGACCCGCATCAGGCCAAGCACCGTGTGGAAGTAATTGTCGTGGCTGACGCTTGCGGTCGCGGCCTTCTCCTTCAGGCAGGCGACATCCAGCCCCAGCGAGCCGGAGTAGCCGGGCGACAGCCACATCGTCATCGGTACCTTCTTCTGTTCCTCCGGCGCGATCGAGTAGGGCATGCCGTGCAGGTACAGCCCGCCTTCGCCGAGCGATTCGCCATGGTCGGACAGGTACAGGAGGGCGGTGTCCTTCCCGGTCTGCTCGCCCAGCAGGCGAATGGCCCGGGCGAGCACGTCGTCCGTGTACAGCAGGGCGTTGTCGTACGCGTTGAGCACCTGGTCGCGGCTGCAATCGCCCAGTTCGGGGCTTTCGCAGGCGGGCAGGAACTTGGCGAAAGCCTGCGGATATCGCTTGTGGTAGGCCGGGCCATGGTTGCCGAGCGGATGCAGAACGATCACCGCATCGCCCTCCAGAGAAGCGATCCGCTCGGCCAGGCCCTTGACCAGTATCCCGTCGAGACAGCCCTCCGCATCGCAGAACTCCGGGTCGTCCTCATGCGCGTAGGACCGGTAGTCCAGGCCGGTGCACACGCCCTTGCATCCGCCCTGGTTGTCCAGCCACGTCACCTGGATCCCGGCATGCGCCAGCACGTGCAGCAGGGATTCGGAGTTGCGGACCTTGCCCTTGTCGTAGTCGGCACGCGCATGGGGTGAAAACATGCACGGCAGGGAAACCGCGGTGGACGTACCGCACGAAGACACGTCGGTGAAATTGACCAGGTCCATCCGCGCCAGCTGCGGCGTGGTTTGCCGGTCATACCCGTTCAGGCCCCAGTTGCGGGCCCGCGCGGTTTCGCCCACCACCAGCACCAGCAGCCTGGGGCGCGGGTCGGGACGCCTGCCCACGACGTGCGCTCCGGCGCCCAGTTCCTTCCTGGGCGTGTCGCTGACGCGGCCGTCGTCGGCGAGCACGCGCCCGAGGGAGACCAGGTAGTTGCCCGGCGCGAGCAGGTGCCGGATCTCGTGGTGGTTCCGCATCACGGCGGACAGACTCTGGAAGGAAGCCAGCGCCGCGCCCGCGGCGACGGCGATTGCCAGCGCCACGGCGCCGGTGCGGACGAGGATCGCCCGGGCGGGCGTCTTGCGGACCAGTTCGATGCGCCAGGCGAGGGCCGCGGGGATCGCTCCTGCCAGCAGGATCCGTGCGGCCAGACCGAACGACAGCAGCTCGGTCGCCTCGTGCATGTCGGTCTGCAGCACGTTGCGGACCATGTCGGTGTCGAAATAGACGCCGTAGCGGTCCATGTAGTAGGCCGCTGCGGCAGTGGCAGGCAACAGCACCGCAAGCACGGGCTTGGTCGACCAGCGATTGAACAGGAGCAACGCCAGGAGGGTGTTGAGCGCGGCCACGAACACGAACAGGCAGACTGCCGACCCCACGCCAGCGATGCCATGCAAGGAGCCGCTCGCATGTACCGCCCTGAAGAACGCGGCGTTGGAGAACACGGTCAGGAACATGCCGGTCAGCAGGGCGAGCGTCTCCTGGCTCATGCGTGGGCGGAAGCCGGCCCAGGCCTGCGACAGCAGCGACCAGCGGCCAGGCGCACGCGCGTCGACGTTCGATAGTGCGGTGTTCATCGCGCGCCTTCGGGTACGACCGACGCGTTGCGTGCATCGCCAGGCGGGCGCAGCACCGCCACGTAGAGCCCGAGCGCGACCAGCCAGCAGATGCCGGCGGTGTACAGGTCGTGCGATGCGAAGTGGGCGCCGCGCAACTGCTGCGAGATGCCGAAGACCAGGCCCAGGCCCAGGCCGATGCACAGCCCCAGCCAGCGCCAGCGCGGCGCGACCGCGAGGAAGAAGAAGTACAGCGCGAGCCAGGCATAGCCGGCGCTGGCATGGCCGGCGGGGAAGCACCGGCCGCGGTCCATGCCTGGCGGCCTTGCTTCGATCAGGCCGATGAATTCGCGGCGGCCGCCGTAGCGCAGCAGATCCCAGGGGCAGTCCATGTTGGACCAGGACTTGATCCAGGACACCGCCAGGCACGACGCCAGGACCGCCAGCAACAGGTACCCGACGGGCAGGCGCAGCGTCCGCGCGCGCCCGGACAGGCGTGCCCAGGTCCAGGTGGCCAGCAGCGCGAGCCAGGCGAGCGCACTGAGGTTGCGTCCCCACACATGGATCGCCGTCTCGGTGAGCCAGGCGTCGCGCAGTGCCCAGGAGTAACCCTGCCAGGCGTAGATCCGGTCGGCCAGCCAGCGGTCGCCCCCCAGCGGTCCCGTCCAGGCCGCGAGCACGCCCAGCCAGGCCAGGGGCACGATCAGGTGCAACCACAGCGCGGCCGGCCCCGGATGCGCATGGAGGGACGATCCCTCGCGGACCCGGAATCCTGGGTCATCGGGAACTACGGCGGGGAACCGCATCGGAAGATCGCCGGCATCGTGTTTGGAGAGGCGGGGATGATCGTGGTGGGAATGTCGGAGAGCGGTCGGAGCGGCATGAGTGGATGGTTAAACCGCGGGCCGCAGATGAACGCTCGTTCATGAGCTCATCTCGGTATGCTTTACGCCATGCGCCGGGGCCGGCGTACTGCGCAATCCGTTCACCCGTGATCGTTCGAGGCGGCATACCGCATGCGCATACTGGTCGTCGAAGACAACAGCAATCTGGTGGCGAATCTCTTCGAGTACTTCGAAGCGCGCGGCCACGCGCTGGACGCGGCGCCCGACGGATTGACTGGGCTGCACCTGGCGGTGACCCAGGCCTTCGACGTCGTCGTGCTCGACTGGATGCTTCCACGCCTGGACGGCCCGGGGTTCCTGAAGGCGTTCCGCGAGGCGGGAGGCGACGTGCCGGTGCTGATGCTCACCGCGAAGGATGAACTGCCGGACAAGATCGCGGGCTTCCGCGCGGGAGCCGACGATTACCTGACCAAGCCGTTCGATCTTCAGGAGCTGGAGGTCAGGCTCGAGGCTCTGGTCGCCCGCGCCGGTGGCCGGCGCCGCGGCAAGGCGCTCCTGGTTGCCGACCTCAGGCTGGACCTGGAGACCCAGGAAGCGACGCGGCAGGGGCAACCGCTGCGTCTGTATCCGGCCTGCCGCAAGTTGCTCGAAGTGCTGATGCAGGCCAGTCCGGCCGTGGTGTCCCGGGGGCGCCTGGAATACGCCCTGTGGGGCGACAGCCCTCCGGACGGCGACATGCTGAGGTCCCACATCTATGAATTGCGGCGCAGCGTGGATGGCCCTTTCGAAGAGAAGCTGATCCAGACCTTGCCCAAAATCGGCTACCGGATCGCCGCACCGCCCTCGGCACGAGGGGGCGGCGATGGCGGCTAGGAGCAGTCTGAGCCGGCGCATCCTGTGGGGCCTGCTGGGGTACGCAGCGGTCCTGACCCTGGCCGTGTTCGTCCACGGGGTCATCGTCAACGAGCGTGCCGAGGCGCTGGTCTGGGAGACCCTGCTCGACACGGAACTGGACCACATCATCGAGCGGATGGGGTCGGATCCCGGCTACCGATGGCTGGACACCTCCAACATCGCCCTGTTCGACGGCAGGCACGAGCCCCTGCCGCGCGAACTGCAGGGACTGGCTCCGGGCATGCACGACGAGATCGTCGTCGACGGCGCGATGCGCGTGGTCCTGATCCGGCAGGTCGCGGGTGGGCCGATCGCGCTGGCACTGGACATCACCGACCTGGAGGCGCGGGAACGGGGCATGTGGCTCATGGTGATGGCGTCGGCCATCTTCATGGTCGCGCTGATAAGCCTGGTGGTGTTCTGGGGAGCGGATCGGCTCGTGCGGCCGTTGATCCTGCTCGCCGCGCGCATCGAGTCGCTGGAGCCGGACAAGCCCGGTCAACGCATCGACATCCCGGGATCTGCGTCCAACGAACTTCTCGTCATCGCCGAATCGCTCAATGGCTACCTGCGCCGCAACGACAGCTTCGTCCAGCGCGAACGCGACTTCGTCGATACCGCCAGCCACGAACTGCGGACGCCGATCGCGGTCATCGCCGGCGCCAGCGGGATCGCCCTGGAGCAGCACGGGGTTCCCGCGCCTGTGCGCGGGCAGCTGGCGCGCATCCGGAACACGGCCATCGATGTGGAGCGCCTGATCGCCATGCTGCTGGTCCTGGCCAAGGATCCCTCGCGCCTGGCCAGGTCATCCGATCGGTTTTCGCTGGACGAACTGCTCGGCGAAATCGTGGAACAGCATGCCCACCTGACCCAGGGCAAGGACCTGCGGATCGAATTGGCCGGGTTGCCCGGCGTGGAGATCTTCGCTCCGATGCCCGTGGTCCATACCGCCATCGGCAACCTGTTGCGCAACGCCATCGAGAACAGCGACCGGGGCACGATAACGGTGCGGCTGGAACCTCCCGCGACCGTGGTCATCTCCGATCCGGGCCACGGGATGACGCCGGAGGAGGTAAGCGCCATCTACGCCCGGCTCGCCAGAGGTGGCGGCGACAGGATGGGGGGTGGAATCGGCCTGGAACTGATCGCCCGGCTGTGCGAGCACCTCGGCTGGAAGCTGGAGATCCAGTCCGATCCCGATCGCGGCACGGTGACCCGGCTGGCGCTGTCCTCGTTGCCTTCCGGCCAGGATGCGGGTCGCTGATGGTCGCCGGCCTGGGCATCGACCTGCCGGCATGATTCGCCTGGGTCGCGCGGGTGGACAAGGCCAGGGGGGTGCCGGTCCTGCTGTTCGCGGCGGCGTTCCCGGGCGAATGCCGATCCGGTCGCGACCGGGCCGGGATACTGCGGGTGCTCTCCGCACCCGGACCGCTGGTGGCGCGCCGATAGGCCCGGTCGGCCGGAATCAATCCGCGGGAACGTCCGGATCGCCGGGTTGCATGGCGGTGCCTCGCCGCACCGCCATCGCCAGCGCCACGAAGGCCAGCACCAGCGGCACGAAGGACACCCACAGCACTGCGTTCCAGCCATAGGCGGCCAGCAGCCCGCCCGAAGCGAACGAACCGATCGCCATCAGGCTGAAGACGATGAAGTCGTTGAGCGATTGCACCCGGGTCCGCTCCTCGGGCCGGTGGCATTCGAGCACCAGCGCCGACGCACCGAGGAAGCCGAAATTCCAGCCCAGCCCCAGCAGCACCAGCGTGGCCCAGAAGTGCGCCACGTCCACTCCGCCCAGGCCCACGGCCGCCGAAAGCCCGGTCAGCGCCAGCCCCGAAGTGGCGACCCGCACGGCGCCGAAGCGCGCGATCAGGTGGCCGGTGAAGAAGCTCGGCGCGTACATCGCGATGACGTGCCATTGCAGGCCGAGGTTGGCCGACGCCTGCGGGTGCCCGCACATGTGCATCGCCAGCGGCGCGGCGGTCATCAGGAAGTTCATCAGCAGGTAGGACACCGCGCCGCAGATCACCGCGGCCACGAAGCGGGGTTGGCGCGCGATCGCGGCCAGCGGCCGGCCGCCGGCGATTTCGCCTGCGCTCGGCAGGGGCAAGCGCACCCCCAGCAGGATGAGTGCCGATACCGCTGCGACCAGGGCCTGCACCAGGAAGGTGGCCGCGAACAGGTGCGGCGGCCACAGGCCCATGGTCCAGGTCACCAGTTGCGGCCCGACCACCCCGGCAGCCACGCCGCCGGCCATGACCAGCGACAGCGCGCGTGCGCGGCGCTGCGGGGCCACGCCGTCGGCGGCGGCGAAGCGGAACGACAGCACCACCGCGGCGTAGGCGCCGCCGAAGAAGGTTGCCGTGCAGAACAGCCAGAATCCGCCGTGGGTGACGGCGAGCATCGCCAGCAGCCCGGCCAGCACCCCGGCGCCGGTTCCTGCCAGGAAGGCGGTGCGCCTGCCGTGCCGGCGCGCGATCGCACCCATCGGCAGGATGCATGCGGCCATGCCTACCACGAAGATCGAGATGGGCAGGGTGGCCAGCACCGGCGCGGGTGCCAGCGCGCTGCCGACGATGGCACCGGTGGCGTACACCACCACCGCGTTCGCTCCGGCCAGGGCCTGGGCGATGGCCAGCCGCCAGATGTTCCCGCGCTGGATGTCTTCGGGCAGCAGGGCGGTGGCAGGGTCGCTCATGGGGCGTCGTCGTCGGGTCGCCCGGATGGCGGTTCTCCCGTTGCAAGTCTAGCGACCGCGGGAGCCGTCATGGGTCAGTCGCGTCCCCTCGCGGGTGGAGTCGGAGGGCTGGCACGGCCTTCACCGCATCGGGAACGGGATGCCGTTCCCGCGCCCCCGCGGGAGAAACAGTCGGCCATGGTGCTGGCGGCAACGGCTCCGTCACGGCCGGCTCACGGCGCCTTGCCGGCGATGTCACGCCGGCCGAGTTCGCTGCCGATTCGCTTCCCACCTCAAGGCCGAAATTTCCAGCTCTGCTCGGGCCTAACGCGGGGAGGAGGTCAGGTTGACGGACTTTACAGCTTCACGTGGTACGGCTCAGTGGGGGCAGGTCAATCCTGTGACACTTGGACCTTTCACAGAACCTGTCACAGACTGTTCTGGCCACCATAGGGACGGCAGGGCACCTCGGCCCCATAAATGACCATCAATCCGGCTGTGACAGTCGATTTGTCACAAAAAAGCCCGCTCTCAGAGGCGGGCTTTAAAGGTGTAACTAGCTGATATATCAGGAAAAATCTGGTGGCTATGGGTGGACTCGAACCACCGACCCCAGCATTATGAGTGCTGTGCTCTAACCGGCTGAGCTACATAGCCAGATTTCCAACGGTCCCGCCGCGCCGGCGGTGCGATGGCCGCTGGCGGCCGGGTCGCAAGGGTACGCGGGGAACCGCGAATTCTTCATCTTCCCCGGCGCGCTGTCAATGCGCGCTTGTCGGCCCGGCGGGGTCGTGGCATTGTCGGGGCAGTCGATTTTTCTGGAGTCCGCATCGTGATCGATCCGGACGGATACAGGCCGAACGTCGGCATCGTCCTGATGCGCGCGGATGGCCAGGTGTTCTGGGCGCGTAGGGTGCGCCGGGACGGCTGGCAGTTCCCGCAGGGGGGCATGCGCAGCGACGAGACCCCGACCGAGGCCATGTACCGCGAGTTGCACGAGGAAACCGGGTTGTCGCCCGAGCACGTGGAGTTGCTCGGCGCCACCCCCGGCTGGCTGCGCTATCGCCTGCCCGGGCGGGCCATCCGCCGCGGCGGTGAAGGGCCGGTATGCATCGGCCAGAAGCAGGTGTGGTTCCTGCTGCGGCTGCTCGGCGACGAATCCCTGGTCCGCTTCGATGCCACCGAGACCCCGGAGTTCGACCATTTCCGCTGGGTCGACTTCTGGTATCCGGTCGAGCACGTGGTCAGCTTCAAGCGCGGGGTGTACGCGCGGGCCCTGCGCCACCTGGCGCCGGTGGCCGAGGGCAGCGGCGCGGCACTGCGGCAGATGCCGCTTGTTACGGGGTGTTAATGTCCTGTATTTCGGCATCATCCATGATGTATCGCTCAGCGCCCTTGATATGCTCATCGGACACCGCTCCCGAATCCTCCGGCATGGCGTCCGAAAGACCCAGCGGC
>JAFLEA010000020.1 GCA_017302035.1 Lysobacterales bacterium | reverse complement strand
CCGTGGGGGCGGCGACCGGCGCGGGTGGCGGCACGGGCCGGCCCTCCAGCGCATCGCGCGCGCGCTGCGCCTCGGTGCGCACGCGGCGGGCTTCCTCCTCGCGCGCGCTGGCGGCCAGTTCCGCGTCGGACATGCGCACTTCATTGCCCGGCAACACGGTGTAGAAATCGTACTGCGGCGCCGGGTCGGCCGGCTGCGGGGCCGGGGTGTCGGCGATGGCCTCGGTGTCGGCGATGGGTGCCGGTTGCGCGGCCGGGTCGGCGCGCGGGCCGAAGCGGACGAACCGGTCGCCATCCTTCTTCAGCAACGAGGGCACGGCCAGGAACAGCAATGCGCCGATCGCCAGGCCCGCCACCGCCCAGACCCATGCCGGGCGACCGCCGTTGCCGTTGCGCCGGGCCTGGTTCTTGCCACGTTTTGCCGCCATTACCTCGTTCTCCCGTTCGCCCGACCCATTGCCTGCTGCACTGTCCTGGGGGTCACATCCGCTCCGGCGCGCCCACGCCGAGCAAGCCCAGGCCGTTGGCCAGTCCCTGCCTCACCGCCAGTGCCAGCGCCAGCCGCGCATCGCGCAGGTCCGCGTCCTCCACCAGCACCGGAGTGTTCGCGTACCAGGTGTGGAAAGCATAGGCCAGTTCGCGCAGGTACTGCGCGACCAGGTGCGGTTCCAGCGATTGCCCGGCCGCTTCGACCACTTCCGGCCAGCGCGAGAGTTCCACCAGCAGCGAGATCGAGCCTTCGTCGTCCAGCCTGGCCAGGTTCGCCAGCGCGTTGGCCTGATCGTAGGAAAAGCCCTTCTCGGCGGCCTGGCGCAACAGGCTGGCGACGCGGGCATGCGCGTACTGCACGTAGAACACCGGGTTGTCGTTGCTCTGCTGGCGCGCCAGGTCGATGTCGAACACCAGCTGCGAGTCGGGCTTGCGCGCGATCAGGAACCAGCGGGTGGCGTCGCGCCCGGCTTCCTCGATCAGGTCGCGCAGGGTCAGGTAGGAGCCGGCGCGCTTGGACAGCTTCACTTCCTCGCCGCCGCGCATCACCGTGACCATCTGGTGCAGCACGTATTCCGGCCAGCCCTTCGGGATGCCCACGTCCAGCGCCTGCAGGCCGGCGCGCACCCGCGCCAGCGAACCGTGGTGGTCGGCGCCCAGCTCGGTGATCGCGCGCTCGTAGCCGCGCTGCCACTTGCTCAGGTGGTAGGCCACGTCCGGCAGGAAGTAGGTGTAGCTGCCGTCGGACTTGCGCATCACCCGGTCCTTGTCGTCGCCGAAGTCGGTGGTGCGCAGCCACAGCGCGCCGCCCTCCTCGTAGGCATGGCCCTTGGCGACCAGCTCGCGCACGGTTTCCTCGACCTTGCCGTCGGCGTACAGCGAGCTCTCCAGGAAATACACGTCGAAATCCACGCCGAACGCGGCCAGGTCCTGGTTCTGCTCGTTGCGCAGCCAGGCCACCGCGAAGCGGCGGATCGCGTCGAGGTCCTCGATGTCGCGCGCGCCGCTCACCGCGTGGCCCTCGATCGCCACGGTGTCGCCGCGCAGGTAGGCGTCGGCCACGTCCTGGATGTAGTCGCCGTTGTAGGCGTCGGCCGGCCACTCGGCGTCGCCGGGCTTGAGCCCGTGCAGGCGCGCCCGGGTGGAGCGGGCCAGGTTGTCGATCTGCACCCCGGCGTCGTTGTAGTAGAACTCGCGCTTGACCGTCCAGCCGTTGGCGTCGAGCACCCGGGCGATGCAGTCGCCGATCGCCGCGGCGCGGCCGTGGCCCACGTGCAGCGGGCCGGTCGGGTTGGCCGAGACGTATTCCACGCCGGCGACCCGGCCGCGGCCGGAGGTGTTGCGGCCGTAGTCGGTGCCCTGGTTCAGCGCCGCGGCGATCTCGCGCTGCCAGGCGCCCGCGGCCAGGTGGAAGTTGATGAAGCCCGGGCCGGCGATCTCCACCCGGGCCACGTCGGCGCTGGCCGGCAGCGCAGCGACCAGCGCCTGGGCCAGCGCGCGCGGATTGCCCCGCGCGGCCTTGGCCAGCAGCATCGCCGCATTGGTGGCGAAGTCGCCGTGCTCGCGGGTCTTGGGCCGCTCGATGACGAAGTCGGGCGTGGCCGCGTCGGCCGGCAAGGTGCCGGCGGCGCGCAGGGCTTCGATGCCTTGGGCGACCAGGGCGTGGAGGAGGGTCTTCACTCGGGGAGGTGATTCATGCGGTTCGGCCGGGCATTTTACTCCTTTGGGCGGGGGCCGGTTCTCACACCAGGCCACGGGCGGCCATGGACACCGGCTCGCCGTCGCCGACCACGAAATGGTCCAGCAGCCGGATCTCCACCAGCGACAGGGCCTGTTTCAGGCGTTGGGTGACCGCGCGGTCGGCCGCCGAGGGAGCGCTGCAGCCGGAAGGGTGGTTGTGGCCGACGATGATCGCGGCGGCGTTGTGCGCCAGCGCCCGCCGCACCACCTCGCGCGGATGCACTTCGGCGCCATCGATGGTGCCGGCGAACAGTTCCTCGAAGGCCAGTGCGCGATGCCGGGTGTCCAGGAACAGCACCGCGAACACCTCGTGCGCCCGCGGCCGCAGCCGCCGGGCGAAATAGCGGCCGGCGGCGACCGGATCGGTCAGGGCGTCGCCACGCTCCAATGCCGCGGCCAGGTGGCGATTGCCCAGTTCCAGCGCGGCGGCCAGCTGGCAGGCGCGGGCCGGCCCCAGGCCGGGCAGGCGGGCCAGGTCGGCCGCGGCGCGGTCCAGCAGCGCGCGCAGCGGGCCGTGGCCTTCCAGCAGTTCGCGTCCGGTCTGCACCGCATCGCGGCCCGGCAGTCCCGAGCCGAGGAAGATCGCCAGCAGCTCGGCATCCGAGAGCGCTGCCGGGCCGCGGTGCAGGAGTTTCTCGCGGGGACGCTCGCTGCTGGGCCATTCACGGATGCGCATGGCGCCAGCGTGCATGAGCGCGGGCGCGATGGTCATCAGGGCGCTGGCGCGCTTGGAGTAAGCTGGTCGCCCCGTCCGGCGTAGGAAAACCCCAGGGTGAGTGTCCCGGCCAGCGGCCCGCTCCAAGGGCAACGGATCCTGTTGTGCGTGGGCGGCGGCATCGCCGCCTACAAGGCGCTGGAACTGGTGCGGCGCCTGCGCGATGCCGGTGCGGCGGTGCAGGTGGCGATGACCGCCGGCGCCCAGCGCTTCGTCACCCCGCTCAGCTTCCAGGCCCTGTCCGGGCATCCGGCACGCACCACCCTGTGGGACGAGGGCGCCGAGCAGGCGATGGGCCACCTGGAGCTGGCGCGCTGGGCCGAGCGGATCGTGGTCGCCCCGGCCACCGCCGACCTGCTGGCGCGGCTGGCCCACGGCCAGGCCGACGATCTCGTCACTACCCTGTGCCTGGCCTCGACCGCGCCGCTGGCGGTAGTCCCGGCGATGAACCACCGCATGTGGCAACACCCGGCCACCGTTGCCAACGTCGCCCTGCTGCGTTCGCGCGGGGTGCAGGTGATCGGCCCGGACGACGGTCCCTTGGCCGAAGGCGAGTCCGGTCCGGGCCGCCTGCGCGAACCTGACGCGATCGTCGTCGAACTTGCGGCCTTCGCCGTGCCTGCAACCGCAACCGCCCCCCCCGGCCTGCTGCAGGGTCTGAAGGTGGTGGTCAGCGCCGGCCCGACCTACGAAGACCTGGACCCGGTGCGTTACCTGGGCAACCGCAGCAGCGGCAAGATGGGCTTCGCGGTCGCCGCCAGCGCCGCACGCCAGGGTGCGCAGGTGGTGCTGGTCGCCGGCCCGGTGCACCTGGCCACCCCGCCGGGAGTGCGGCGCGTGGACGTGCGCTCGGCCGCGCAGATGCGCGACGCGGTGGCCGCGGCGCTGCCGGCCGACATCTACATCGGCGCGGCGGCGGTGGCCGACTACACCCCGCGTGCGTATTCGCCGAACAAGATCAAGAAGACCGCGGGCGGCCAGACCCTGGCCGTGGACCTGGTGCGCACGCCCGACATCCTGTCCGAGATCGCCGACCGCCACGACGCCGGCCTGAAACTGGTGGTCGGCTTCGCCGCCGAGACCGACAACATCGCCGACTATGCCCGCAGCAAGCTGGTGGCCAAGCGCCTGGACCTGATCGTGGCCAACCGGGTCGGCGTGCCCGGCGCCGGCTTCGAAAGCGACGACAACGCCATGACCGCCTACTGGCCCGGCGGCGAGCGCGACTTCCCGCCGGCGCCGAAGCTGCGCCTGGCCGACGACCTGGTCCACCTGGTCGCCGAGCGGCTGCGCGGAGACACGCGATGAGCGCCGCCACCCATGAACTGGAAGTGCGCCTGCTCGACCCGCGCTTCGGCGACAGCTGGCCGCTGCCCGAGTACGCCACCGCCGCCAGCGCCGGCATGGACCTGCGCGCGGCGCTGGAAACCGAACTGGTGCTGCACCCGGGCGATGCCGCGCTGGTGCCCAGCGGCCTGTCCATCCACGTCGCCGATCCGGGCCTGTGCGCGCTGGTCCTGCCGCGCTCCGGGCTGGGCCATCGCCATGGCATCGTGCTGGGCAACGGCACCGGCCTGATCGACGCCGATTACCAGGGCCCGCTGCTGATCAGCGTGTGGAACCGCGGCCGCGAGGCATTCACCATCCAGCCCGGCGACCGCATCGCCCAGCTGGTAGTGGCACCGATCGTGCGTGCGAAGCTGAAGGTGGTGGATACTTTCGCCACCAGCGCCCGGGGCGAAGGGGGCTTCGGCCATACCGGCGTACGCTGACAGGGGACGAGGGGAGGAGAGCCAGATGGATTCAGGACGGTTGCCGCAGGCGCAGATCAAGCGTGCCGCGCCGCTGGTGGCAGGGCTGCTGGTGCTGCTGGCGGCGTGGTTCGGCTGGAGTGGTGTGACCCAGTGGCGCGCCGACGCGCGCGAGACCCAGCTGACGACGGTACGCGACCAGGTCGCGGCGGCCGCCGCCGAGGCCGTCGCCGTGCAGACGGATGCCTTGCAGCAGCGCCTGGAGGGCACCGAGGTCAAGGCTGCCCTGGCCGCCGGTGATGCCGCGGCCGTGGCGTCCGCGCTGCTGGCTGGCTGGACCGGCGCCGAGCATGCGCAGGTCCTGGAGACCGACCTGGACGCTGCCTATGCCGACGCCGCTGCTTTCGGCTATGCCCGCCTGGGTCTGCTGGAGAAGGCCATCGACAACGATGCGGCCGTGGCCATGGTGGTGCGCGACGAGGGCGCGCCGCGCTTGGGCGTGGCCGCGCCCGTGACCCTGGGTGGAGCGCCCGCGGTGGTCTACGTGCGCCTGCCGCTGGCGCCGCTGACCGCCGGCCTGGAACAGGCGGCGGTGCCCGCCGGCGCCTACCTGGCCCTGCGCCAGGGCGGCTACAACATGACCGAGCGCGGCGATGCCGCGCTCGCCGGCACCGCCGACATGCTGTCCCGCGACGTTGGCAAGACCGGCCTGCGTGTGGCGGCGGCGGTCACCGACGTGGCTCGCGGTCCGTTCGGGCTGGGGGCGATCGCATGCCTGGTGGTCGCCGGGGTACTGCTGGCGCTGGCGGCGCTGGTCCTGCTGCTGGTCCAGGGCAAGCTGCCGCAACTGCGGCGCAAGCCGGCCGTCGCCGCGGCCGAGGAGGAGGTGCTCACCCTGGGTGAGACCCTCAAGAGCGCGCAGGACGCCGCGCCGCAAGTCGCGCCGGTCCGGGTGGTGCCCGCGGCCGTGGAGACCGCACTGGAACCGGGCATCTTCCGCGCCTACGACATCCGCGGCGTGGTCGGCCGCGAGCTGACCCCGCAGGTCGCCGCCTGGATCGGCCAGGCGATCGGCAACGTGATGGCCGAGAAGGGCCTGACCGACATCGTGGTCGGCCGCGACGGGCGCCTGTCCGGACCGGAGCTGGCCGGCGGCCTGATCGAAGGCCTGCGCAAGGCCGGCCGCAACGTGATCGACGTGGGCATGGTGCCGACCCCGGTGGTGTACTTCGCCGCCTACCACCTGCGTGCCGGGAGCGGTGTGGCAGTGACCGGCAGCCACAACCCGCCGGACTACAACGGCTTCAAGATCGTGGTCGGCGGCGAGACCCTGTCCGGCGACGCGATCCAGGACCTGTGCGAGCGCATCCGCGAAGGCCGCCTGCTGGCCGCACCCAGCGCCGGTTCGCTGACCCAGCAGGCGGTGGACGAGGACTACATCCGCCGGATCGCCGACGACGTGCAGATGGAGCGCCCGTTGAAGGTGGTGGTCGATGCCGGCAATGGTGTTGCCGGCGACATCGCCCCGCGCCTGCTGGAGGCGATCGGCGCCGAGGTGATCCCGCTGTACTGCGAGGTCGATGGCAGCTTCCCCAACCACCACCCGGACCCGAGCGAACCGCACAACCTCGAGGACCTGGTGCAGATGGTCAAGCGCTTCGACGCCGACCTGGGCCTGGCCTTCGACGGCGATGGCGACCGCCTGGGCGTGGTGACCAAGGAAGGCAAGATGGTGTTCCCGGACCGGCTGCTGATGCTGTTCGCCGCCGACGTGCTGCAACGCAACCCCGGCGCGCTGGTGATCTACGACGTCAAGTGCACCGGCAAGCTGTCCGACTACGTGCTGCGCCAGGGCGGCAGCCCGCTGATGTGGAAGACCGGGCATTCGCTGATCAAGGCCAAGATGCGCGAGACCGAGGCCGAGCTGGCCGGCGAGATGAGCGGCCACTTCTTCTTCCGCGAGCGCTGGTACGGCTTCGACGACGGCCTGTATTCGGCCGCGCGCCTGCTGGAGATCCTGGCCGGGCGCATGGAAACCCCGTCGGAAGTGCTGGAAGAGTTGCCCGAGAGCGTGGCCACGCCGGAGATCAAGGTGCCGGTCGAAGGCAGCCCGCACGAGCTGGTGGCGCAGTTCGCCCGTGCCGCGCAGGCCGAGGACGCACCGTTCGCCGGCGCGCGCCTGACCACCATCGACGGGCTGCGCGCGGACTGGAACCACGGCTGGGGCCTGCTGCGCGCCTCCAACACCACCCCGGTGCTGGTACTGCGCTTCGAGGCCGACGACGAGGCCTCGCTGCAGCGGATCAAGGACCTCTACCGCGAGCAACTGCGCGTCCTGTTGCCGGATGCCGCGCTGGACTTCTGACAAGCGATCCCGGGCCTGCCGCCGGTAGCGCCGGCGGCAGGCCTGCAGCTTGCCCGCGGGGGTCGAAGAGCCGCCGACCGAGCAACCGGCCCTGCGGCGGTCGGCGCTATTGCCGCGGCGCCGGCGGCACGCCCAGCGCCGCCCGCGCGCCGGGTGCGTCGTTGGTCCGCAGGTCGCGATAGCGCTGCAGGATGTCCTCGATCTCCACCTCCAGCTCGGCGCGTTGGCGCTCGAAGCTGCCCTGCAGGGCGGTGTGGTAGCGCAGTTGCGCATGCCGCACACGGATGTCGGTGGCGATCTTCTCCGGCACTTGCTTGCCGGCCAGCTCGCGTTCGCCGGCGGTGCGCAGCAGGGTGACCAGGCCCTCGCGCAGGCTGGCCACGTTGTAGCGGGCGGTGTTGATGCTGTTGTCGACCAGGTTGATCCGCTCGGAGAACACCCGGCGCAGCTCGTCCTCGGTCTGGAACGAGGTGAGCATGGCCTGGTCGGTGCGACGCCGGGTCTCGGCCGCCAGCGCCTCGGTGCGGCGCCGGGCCTCGGCTTCGGCCTGCGCGGCGCGCTCCTCGTCGCTGAGCGCGCGCTGCACCTCGCCGGTGCGCATGCCGCTTTCGACGTTGATCTCCTCGCGCGCGGCGGAGATCGCCTCCGGTGGCAGCGAGTCGGCGCAGGTGCGCTGGCCGTTCTGGTTCCAGCAGTACAGCTTCTTCTTCGGCGCGGCTTGGTCCTGCGCGGCCGCAGGCAGCACCACCCCGGCCGTCAACGCGACCAGCACCGGTCCCAGCATCGTCTTCACTGGCGTCACGGCAGCCCCCTGCTGTCAGTCGGCCCTCGGTTGGCAACCGTAGCGGGCGCGGTAGGCCTGCAGCGGTGCGCGGTACTGCGCCAGTGTGTCGTTTCCGTCGGCGAATGCAAGCAGGTCGGCCAGCCCGGCCACCGCCAGCACCGGCACCCCGGCCTCGGCGGCCACCGCCTGCGCGGCCGAGCGGCGATCCTGTTCGCCGGCGCGCTGTTCATAGGCGATTTCCTGCCGGTCCAGCGCCACCACGATCCCCGCCACCTGGCCGCCGGCGCCGGCGATCGTGGCCAGCGCCTCGCGGATCGCGGTGCCGGCGGTGATCACGTCGTCCACCACCAGCACTCGGCGCCCGGCCAGCGGCGCGCCGATCAGGGTGCCGCCCTCGCCGTGGGCCTTGGCCTCCTTGCGGTTGAACGCCAGCGGCAGGTCGCGGCCGCGGCGCGCGTATTCGCAGGCCAGCGCCGTGGCCAGCGGGATGCCCTTGTAGGCCGGTCCGAACAACAGGTCGAACTCGACCCCGGCCGCGTCGATGGCATCGGCATAGCAGGTGGCCAGCGCGGCGAGGCTGGCGCCGTGGTCGAAGCGGCCGGCGTTGAAGAAGTAAGGCGAGACCCGGCCGGACTTGAGGGTGAACTCGCCGAAGCGCAGGGCCTCGGCGTCCAGGGCCAGTTGCAGGAAGCGGGTGCGGTGGTCGGTCATCGGCGGATTGCGGATTGCGGATTGCGGATTGCGGGGGCGGACAGGATAGCGCCCGTCCAGTGCAGGAGCCGGGCTTGCCGGCGCCGGGGACTCAGAAAACACCTACGGAAAACACCGGCTACTTGCCGATGGTTTTCGGCTCGACCCAGGCAGCACTGGGGCATGCCGTCAATGGGAGTCGGGCGAAAGGAACCCGGATGGACCGGCGTTGAAGCGGCTGAATCTCGTGCAGTGGAAGGGGTTGGAAGTGCCGTCCTGATTAATGGTATTGTGAATCCAGTTAATGATAAGAACGGAGTCCGCCATGCCCGATCTCGTCAAACTGGCCACCGCCCGCGAGCTGGTGGATGCCGGTGCCGTCACGCAGGCCGAAGTGATCGGCCAGCCCGGCGGCTGGGCCGTGCAGCTGCAAACCCACAATCAAGCCCGCGTGCTGGCCACCAAGGGCAACGAGCCGCGCCGCTTCGGTACCTTCGAGAGCGCACTGAAGGTGCTGCGTGAGCTGGGCGTTCGCCTGGACATGCTGCGCGTGGATGCCGCGCGATGGGACGCCCCCAGCGCGGCCGGCACCCGGCAGCGGCCCGACCGCTCCGCCGCCATGAAGCAGAAGGACGCCGACGCACGCTATGCCGCGCTCCTGCGCGAAGGCGTGCTGGAAGCGCGTGCAGACACCCGCTCCGCACTGTCCAGTGCCGAAGCCAGGCGGCACATGGATGCCATCAAGGCCGCGCAGCGGGCGCGGCTTGATGCCGCGCTGCAAGACTGAGGGCGCCCGCGCATGACGGTGGCATGGAAGCAAACCGCGCTCGATGACCGTGCCGGTTTGCTCGCCCGGGCACTGGATCGCGCCATCGACGCCTCCGACCCGCAGGTGTATGCCGCCGCCCTGGATCGCGATGACCGCATCGAAGCCGAAGGCGACGCCCTCGATGGCGTGGCCACCTACCTGCAAGGCCCGCTGCCCGATTCGCGCCTGTACCCCACCGGCGACGGCCTGTTCGTGATCCTCTACCGGCGCGATGGCAACACGGTGGAGATCGAGCGCGTGTTCCCCTCGCGATCCAACTGGAAACCCACGCGATGACTGGAAGCACTCGCCCCAGCGCGAGCGGGACGACAGGACGCGGCGTCCCTGCAGGCACAGGGCTTGCCGGCGACCCAACTCCTAGGCATCGGCCACGCCAAGTACCAGCCTCTTGCGCGTGGCCTCCAGTGCCGCGGAAATGGTGTCGAGCTTCGTGGGGTGGCGCAGGTCGACCTATCCGTAGGTGGCGTGCCAGCCAGCGGTGATGTCGAAGTAGAAACGTCGACGCCCCTGCCAGTCCGGCGCACCAGCGTCCTTCACGTTGACTACCATCTCGTCGATCACGCGACCGTCCTGATGGGTCACGCGTTGCTCGGCCAGCTTCCATTCCTCGTCGATCATCCCCATCACATGGCGGATGACGACATGCTCAACCGCGACGTAATCGACCGTCTCGGAAATGACCAGTGGCGAGTCTGCCTTGCTGGTGCCTGATACCACGGGGAAATCGGGACCGATATCCCGGCGCAGAAGATCGGCCAATGGCGGAGCGGATGTGTTCATTTGCTACTCCTGATTCAGATCTGGATGGCCCTGGATTCGTTCAGAACTCGGAGTCGGCCAGATCGTAGGTCTGGAAGTTCCCGTCCTGGATCTTGTAGAGGTACAAGGCAGCTCGACATCACGCGCGGTCACCGCTCCTCTGCCAGAAGATCCTCGAGTCTCACAATGCCCGCCGTCCTGAAAGGCGTACCTAGGTTGATGGCCACGCAATGGCCTTGCTGCACATGGTGCCGCAACTGGTCGTAGTTCCTGCAGGGGTGGACCAATTCCTCGCATTCCGTGCAGTGACGGGCGCCGCCGGATCCTCCGACGACTTGCAGGTCTTCCCACTGAATGGGGCAGGCAAACTCGAATCGGCAGACGATAGGGATCTTCTCACTCATGGTCGCGTTCTCTGCAAAAGGAGGCGATGGAAGTACTTGCTGCATCAGGGGGCGGGTATGGGGCAGAGCGTCAAGGCAAACCACCGTTTGCCAAATACGCGATCCTGGCCAGCCGGGCGCCGCGGCTCATCCACCAGATCACGAAGCCGGCCGCCGAGACGAGGAACAGCAGGGCCAGCGGAGCCAGGCCGGGAATCGTGCCGACGCCGAAGATCAGCAACGCGCCGGAGATCGCCACGCCGAACATGGCGGCAAGCATGTCGAAGTGGCCTGGATGGGTGTCGTCCGGAGCGTGCCGGGACGCCTGCGCGAACGGCGCGCTTGCCACGACTATGGCGAGCGCGACGGCAAGCCAGGCCGGCGGCCCGGGCGTGTGGAAGTAGTACAGCAGGATGAAGGCACAGTACGCGGCGAACGCGGTACGCCCGAGGAGGGCGAGAAGGGCCGCGAACAGGAACGACAGCGCCATGTTCCCGCGCCTGGCGAAATGGGCCGCCGGGAAGGACAACGGCGTCAGCACGATCTCCACCAGGCCCAGCACCAGCTTGCCGGCGAAGGCGGCACCGATGGCGAGCACGACCGGAAACCAGTGTCCATGCCAGGCGTAGAGGACGGCAGCAACGACGGCGCATCCCAGCAAGGCGATGCCAACGGCTAGTAGCAGCTTCTGCATCATCGATCTCCGGTGCGTGGCAGGTCCTGTTTCCTCGGCTCCATGGGCTCGGCGACGAACGCTGCCATGGTGTCCTTTCGGCCGGTTTTTCCGTACCCCCGGAGTATCGATACTCCCAACTCGATGAGTCAAGAAAGCCCGCACGACAGCGGTCAGGAAGCCCCATATTTTGATGGCCTGTCCTTTTCGACGGGCCGCGGGCATGAAGAGTTTTGGCGACAGGTTGCGTGCCGCGCGCATCGCCGCCGGGATGACCCAGGAGCAACTGGGCTTCGCCCTGGGCGTCACCAAGTCCTCGGTGTCGGCGTGGGAGAACGAGCGCGAGGCGCCCGGCTTCCGCCTGCTGCCAACCCTGGGTACCACGCTGGGGCGTTCGCTGGACGAACTGATCTGCGGGCCGGCGACCGCGCAGTCGGGCGGGGTGTCGGTCAAGGAGATGGCGGAGGTGTACGTCGGCAATGCCGACGAAAGGAACCTGCTGGTCCGCTACCGCGCACTGTCGCCGAAGCGGCGGCAGGCCGTGCTGGAGTTGCTCAAGCCGGCGAGGTAGATGCCGGTGGTGCCATGACGTTGCCGGTCGCGGCTACTCCGCTCCGGATTCATGCGCGCATTCGATTGCCACATGGCCGCGGGTCTCGGAGATGAAGGGCTGGGATTCGTTCCGGCTCGCGCCGGATACGACAGGACAGTCCGGCCCGACGCTTGGACACCACTCTCATGATGGGCTCGCATTGCGAAGCGTGCTTGCCTTGCTTTCCATTTCCTGAAGCGAAGCCAGTGGACGCCGGTTGTTCGTTGGAACCGGGACAGGCGATCAGAATTCCGAATCGGCAAGGTCGTAGGTGTGGAAATTGCCGCCCTGGACCTTATACAGACTCAGGGTAGTTTCGCTGTACTGCACGCTGTCGGCGGAGTGGGTCTCGTCCACTTCGAACGATTCCGAGCGGGACAGCCCGCCTGTTCCAAGATCCTTGTAGCGGATGTCGTATTTGCCGGCAGTCACCTTGTCGAGGGTGAAGCGGGACTTCGCCGGGAGGTAGAACTGTCGCACCGGATAGGCGGTGTCGTCGTCGAGGGAGACGAGCTTGACGAATACGTCGGCGTCGTTGCGACTGTTGTCCACCGTCACCTTGGAGTAGCCGTCGGCGTTGTCGACGGGATAGCCCTTGATGTAGGCCGCATTGGTGGGCCAGGGGCTGCCGTTAGGTGCGTTGTCGGGGCGGACATACTTGGGCGCTTGGCTTTCAGCCTTTGGCTGCTTCGCCGGCACCTGTCGTTCGGGAGCCTGCGCCTGGTAGGGCTTGGGTCCGGCGGGTGGCGGGCGATCCGGGGCCACCGCATCCCAGACCAACATGCCACCTACGATGATGAGGAGCAGCAGGAGTTGCGGCACGGCGATGAAGATGCGCAGTACGATCTTCAACGGCCAGAGCAGGATCGCGAGCAGGGCGTTTTGCTCCGGCTCCCGGGGTTGCGCCGTGGGTGGCGGTTGCCACGCGGGCGGGATGGGTGGGGACTGCGGCTGGGTCTGCCGCTTCAGCTTCTGTTCTTCCGCCGCGATCCAGGCGTCGTGCCGGGCGCGCCGTTCCGGGTCGGAAAGGACCTCGTAGGAGCTGTTGATGACGGCCATGACATGGGCGGCACGCTCGTCGCCCGGATTCTTGTCGGGATGGTATTTCTGGCTGAGCGTCTTGTAGGCGGCGCGGATGACGTTGTCCGGTGCGTCGCGCGAGACCTTGAGGTTGTCGTAATGGGTGCGGAGCTTGGTCACTTCTTTTGACCAGCAAGGGGGTTCCGAGAGATAGGCCCCCATTGTTGCTTTCCGTTTTCGGAAACACGCGCACCGATGTCGAGAAGCAGCCTCTTGGCCACCTCTTCGTCAGTTCCGATGACGTGTCTAAGGGTGTCTAGCTCGCGCCAGTCGTACCTTGGGTCATTCAGCATCTGGCGCAGCAGCTTTCTTCTCGGTTCATCCGATCGTCTGATCCAATGACGCTGGAGGCATTGGTTGACGATTGAAGTGGCTGCTGTTGCAACGCTCCCTATAATGGCGCCAACGACACCTATCCAGGCAACAGCAGTAGGATCTGACGGGCAAGTCACAGCGAGCAGGCCAATTCAAGAAGAGCTTCGCCTACCGTTTCAGGCTGCGCTTGTTTCCTTTCTACTTCATAGTTTTTGAAGTCATGCGAGTAGATTGCCTTGCCTCGTAGCCGTTGTACAAAGCTCATCCTGGAGAATTGGCGGGTTGAGCAATGGAAGACGTTTAGATGGGATGTCTCATCGTAAACATCGCCCGTTTTATCCTTTTGCGGGGATTTGTACGTCGATTTCCACCAGGCCGTGACATCCTGGCCGGACCGCTTTGCAGTTTTTTTGTCCAGATAGATTAGGGCGCCATCATCGGCGTCGGTGACGTATATCCACCTGGAATCAGCATCCGACGCAGTTGTCAGCGGCGGTGGCTGGCCAGTCGTGGGGTTTGATACGTTCCTCCTTTCAGGCTGGAATTCTGGAACCGACGCGATCAATTCGGCCGGAATGGCGAAGTTCAATGCTTGCCCGTCCTTGACGTACATGGTGGTGATTCCGACCAGCCGACCTTGCGCGTCGAACAGGCCGCCGCCACTGGAGCCCCTGGAGATGGGCGCAGTCGTTTGGATGTATTCGTTGCCCTCGTGCTCTCGAAAACCGGAAACAATTCCATTGGATAGAGTCAACTCCAGACCTTTCGGTGCTCCCACGGCATAGACGCTATCGCCTACTTCCAGCCATTGCGAAGAGCCGACCTGACTAGCTGGAAGCTCAGGCGAGTCGATGAGCAGCCCACGGATCGTGCAGAGATCGCGCGAGGCATCACGACCGTTGATCCGTCCCCATCCCCGGATGTCACCTTGGCGGAGAGTGACCCTTCCATCCGGTGCCTGGTCGACCACATGGCAGTTGGTGGCGACCAATACCTGGTTCAGTTTCAGTATCCCGTCCTTGAAACGATTCGGGATCACCACACCGCTTCCCGACGCGATAACCTTGTTGTCGTCGTCGGTGACTTCGATCACCACCACGCTGGACGATACCCGCCGGAACACTTCCTGCGGAGACAGGCTTTGCGCATCCGCAGGACGCGCGACCAGCGCCAGCACCGGCAGTACGGCGCCCAGGGCGAGAACACGCACGCCCCTCACTTGAACACCTTCACGACATCGCAGGTATCGTCGTCCTCGAAGATGAGCTTGTTGTCGTAGCCGTACGGCTCGTACTTGAGCACCGCCTTCTCGCCGTAGGCATGGACGTAGCAGTACCGGGTCTGGATGTAGACGCCCTCGGAGGTCTTGTAGAGGTCCTGGTCGATGCGCCGGACCTCGACGGCATACAACTCCGCGCGGGCGACCCCGGCCAGGCCCAGCAGCGCCACGGCCCCCGCTATGACAGCAATGACCCACGACCGCCCCATGAGCTCCTTCTCCTCGTGTGTATAGGCGTTCCGTACCCGGATTGGCCGGAGTATTGCTATGCCTGACTACAAGAGTCAAGGAATGCCGGACGACACTAGTAGGGAAGCTCCATATTTTGATGGCCGGGCATTTCCGGCGGGCCATCGACATGAAGAGCTTCGGCGACAGGCTGCGCGCCGCGCGCATCGCTGCCGGGATGACCCAAGAGCAACTGGGCTTCGCCCTGGGCGTCACCAAGTCCTCGGTATCGGCCTGGGAGAACGAGCGCGAGACGCCCGGCTTCCGCCTGCTGCCGTCCCTGCGCACGGCGCTGGGGGCCTCGCTGGACGAGCTGGTCTGCGGGCCGGCGGTCGCCCAGGCGGGCCGGGAGTCGATCAAGGAGGCGCCGGAGGTCTACGTCGGCAACGCCGACGAGAAGAACCTGCTGGTCCGCTACCGCGCGCTGTCGCCGAAGCGGCGGCAGGCGGTGCTGGAGTTGCTCAAGCCGGCGAAGTAAGCGCTTCCCCGCGTAGGCGACAGGCCCTCATGTTTAAGGGAGGCTTTAGTATGTAAAACACTCTTCCTTATGTTAAACTTTAACTATCATATGGGGCCTGTCGGCTTCCGTGGTGAACTCAGGGAATTCCATGAGCCAGCAGCCCATATCGACTCGCGCGGGTACCTACGTTCGCCAGCAGACGGGCTACCGGGCCTTCATTCCCGCGCCCTTGCCGCCCGAGCCGCCTGTTTCCTTGCAGGGGGAGATACAGGGACTGCTGTCGCAGGCTGATCGGGCGCTGGGACGGCTGGACGGTTCGGTCCTGACGCTGCCGAATCCGGACTTGTTCATCTTCATGTATGTACGCAAGGAAGCGGTGCTGTCCAGCCAGATCGAGGGCACGCAGAGTTCCCTGCAGGATCTGCTGTCCGCCGAGGCCAATCTGTTCGACGAGAACCGGCCGCATGACGTGGATGAGGTCATCAACTACGTGCGCGCCATGCATCTCGGCCTGCGGTGGCTGGACGAGTTGCCGGTGTCCGTGCGCCTGGTGCGCGATATCCACGCCGAACTGATGCGTGGGGTGCGCGGCGGTCGCTTGCAGCCTGGCGAATTGCGCCGTACCCAGAACTGGATCGGCCCGGGCGGATGCACGCTCGCCACGGCCACCTTCGTGCCGCCCCCGGCGCATGAGGTGCCGCGGGTTCTGGGCGAATGGGAGCAGTTCCTGCATGCCGAAGACGGACTGCCGCCGTTGGTGAAGATCGCCCTTGCGCATGTGCAGTTCGAGACGATCCATCCTTTCCTGGACGGGAATGGCCGCGTGGGACGCTTGCTGGTCACGTTCCTGCTGACGGAGTGCGGTGTGCTGCACAAACCGGTGCTGTACCTGTCGCACTACTTCCGCCAGCACCGGCAGGCGTACTACGAGCACTTGCAGGCAGTGCGCGACCGCGGCGAATGGGAGCAGTGGCTGATCTTCTTCCTGCGCGGCGTGATCGAGGTCGCGGGCGAGGCGGCCGATACCGCGCGGCGCATCCAGCTGCTGCGCGAGGAGCACAGGGCGATCATCACCGACAGGCTCGGCCGTGCTGCTGGCAACGGCCATCGTGTGCTGGAGCGCTTGTTCGATCGGCCGATCCTGACCGTATCGGACGTGCAGCAACTGACCGGCACCACGTATGCCGCCGCCAACAACCTGGTGCACCGCCTGGTCGAGGCGGACATACTGGTGGAAATGACCGGCTTCGCCCGCAACCGGCGCTTCCGCTACGAGTCCTATGTGCGCTTGTTCACCGATGACGTGCCCGACGGCATTTCCGGCGGATCATCGGCATGAAGGGCATCGGCGGCGGGTTGCACACCGCGCGTACCACCACCTGGAATTAAGCATGCGCATCATCAGCTTCAACGCCAACGGCATCCGCTCGGCCGCTAGCAAGGGCTTTTTCGACTGGCTGGACGGGCAGGGCGCCGACGTGGTCTGCCTGCAGGAGACCAAGTCGCAGGAGGACCAGTTGACCGATCCGCGCTTCCGGCCGGACGGGCACCACTGCTTCTACCGCGACGCCAGCACCAAGAAGGGCTACAGCGGGGTGGCGATCTACGCGCGGCGCGAGCCGGACGAGGTGCGCACGGCGCTGGGGCGGCCGGACTTCGACGAGGAGGGGCGCTACATCGAGGCGCGCTTCGGCAAGCTGAGCGTGGTCTCGTTCTACATTCCGTCCGGGTCGTCGGGCGAGCTGCGGCAGGGCTACAAGTTCCAGATCATGGAGTGGTTGAAACCGATCCTGGACGAGTGGCTGGCCAGCGGCCGCGACTACGTGCTGTGCGGGGACTGGAACATCGTCCGCAGCGAGCTGGACATCCGCAACTGGAAGTCCAACCAGAAGAACTCCGGTTGCCTGCCGCCGGAGCGCGACTGGCTCAACGGGCTGTGTGCGGACCACGAGCAAGACGCGAACGCGAAGGCCGGACGCGGCTGGGTGGATGCCTACCGGGTGCTGCATCCGCAGGGCCAGGACTACACCTGGTGGAGCAACCGCGGCGCGGCGCGCGCCAACAACGTGGGCTGGCGGATCGACTACCAGTTCGTCACGCCTTCGCTGCGCAAGAAGCTGCGCGCGTGTTCGATCTACACCGGGCAGCGCTTCTCCGACCACGCGCCGTTCACCGTGGACTACGCGGACGGTGCCAAGTGAGCGCCGCGACACCGCAGGAGTCGACCGCACCGCAAAAGCCCTCGTACAAGGGCTGGGCCGGCATCCGCCGCGCCTTCGGCACGCCCTCGGCGCTGACCCTGGCGGTGCTGGGCTTCGGCTCGGGCCTGCCGTTCCTGGCCATCGCTTCGCTGACCCTGGCCACGCGCCTGCGCGACGCCGGGCTGGACTTGCACAGCATCGGCCTGATCAGCCTGGCCAGCTTCTTCTACCTGTTCAAGTTCCTGTGGGCGCCGCTGCTGGATCGCTACGTGTTCCTGCCACTGGGCTTCCTAGGCCGCCGCCGTTCCTGGCTGCTGGCCGCGCAGGCGGGCGTGGGCCTGGGCCTGGCGGCGCTGGCGTTCACCCGGCCGGACCTGGGCGTGGGGCCGCTGGTGGGCTGGGTGCTGTTCACCTCGTTCGCCGGCGCCACCCAGGACTCGGTGGTGGATGCCTACCGGATCGAGATCGCGCCGGCCGATGCGCAGGCGGCGCTGGCGGCGACCTATACCCTGGGCTACCGCATCGGCCTGATCGTCGGCGGCGCCGGGGCGCTGTACCTGGCCGAGTTCGCCGGCTGGAAGGCGGCCTACCTGGGCATGGCCGCGCTGATGGCGCTGCCGCTGCTGGCCACCTTGCTCAGCCGCGAGCCGGCGGTGCCGGAACTGACGGTGCAGCGGCGGATCGATTTCCTCGGCGCGTTCTGGCAACCGTTCGCCAGCTTCTTCCGCAACAACGGGGTGACCTTCGGCATCGCGTTGTTGCTGTTCGTGGGCCTGTTCAAGTTCCCCGACCAGGTGATCGGGGTGATGGCCGGGCCGTTCTACCTGGACTCGGGCTACACCAAGGCCGACATCGCCACGGTGTCCAAGCTCTACGGCATCTGGGCCGGTATCGGTGGGGCGTTCCTCGGTGGCATCTGCGTGGCCGCGTTCGGCTACCGGCGGATGCTGCTGGTGGCGGCGCTGGGGGTGGCGCTGTCGAATCTGGCATTCCTGCTGATGGCGCACTACCCGTCGCAGATCTGGGCGTTCTATGCGGCGATCACCGCCGACAACGTGGCCCAGGGCTTCGCTGGCACCACCCTGATCGCGTTCATGTCCTCGCTGACCGACCGCAACTTCACCGCCACCCAGTTCGCGCTGATGGTGTCGCTGGCCAACTTGCCGGGCAAGTTCGCCGGCGGCCTGTCCGGATACCTGGTCGAAGCCACCTCGTACGGCACGTTCTTCCTGCTCAGTGCGTTGACCGTGGTGCCGACCCTGGTGCTGCTGGCCTGGCTGTGGCATCGCATCCGCGAGCGGCCGCCGGCGCCTGCACGGGGCGGCTGAACGGACAGGTGCCGGCGGTCGCCCGGGGTGGGCGATTCGTGGCAGTCTTGGCCCAGCCACAGGGGGCTGTCATGACCGACTTGCTGCTGCGCGACATCGATCCGATCCTGGCCGACCGCATCCACCGGGTGTCCGTGGCCCGCGGCTGGACCGAGCACGAGACCATCCTGCGCCTGCTCGAACAGGGCCTGTTCGCCTCCGAACAGGAAGTGCGCGGCGGGCTGGAGGGGGGCGAGGTCGACGCCCTGGCCGAGGCGATCGCCGCATTGAAGGACGTGCCGGCCGGCAAGGGGTTCTAGGCCGCCCAGGCCGCTGCGCCGGGACGGGATCACCGCGGTGTAGGGCCACCGCCACTCGGCCGCCGCCCGGGCGGCCAAGGATCGGGGGCGGCCGACCAGCAGTCGGCGCCACACGGTTGAGTTCATCGCCCGGATTTCAGGGCGCCGGCAGCTCCTCGCCGGCGAACACCGCCACGTGCGGCACGCCGTCGGGGCCGATCCAGCCGCGGTACATGCCCTCGGTGTTGAACGGGAAGGCGACGCTGCCGTCGGCCCCCATCGCGATCGCGCCGCCGTCGCCGCCGGCGCGCGGGATCTGCACGTTGATCACGTCGTGCGCGGCCTTGGCCAGCGGCTGGCCGGTCAGGCGTACCCGCGCGCAGATCTCGTGCGCGGCCGCGGCGCGGATGTAGAACTCGCCCCAGCCGGTGCCTGACACCGCGCAGCGCGCATCGGCCCAGGTACCGGCGCCGATGATCGGCGAGTCGCCAACCCGGCCCCAGCGCTTGTTGGTCATGCCGCCGGTGGAGGTGCCGGCGGCCAGGTGGCCATCGGTGTCCAGCGCCAGCGCGCCGACGGTGCCGAAGTAGGCTTTCCCGGGCAGTTTCAGCGGTGCGTTCGCAGCCTGTGCCTTGGCTTCCGCGTCCAGTGCCTTCTGCAACTGCTGCCAGCGCTTCTCGGTGCGGAACCAGGACGGGTCGACCAGTTCCACGCCCTGCTCGGCGGCGAACGCCTCGGCGCCGGCGCCGACCAGCATCACGTGGTTGGAGCGCTCCATCACGGTGCGCGCCAGCTGGATCGGATGCTTGACCTTGCTTACCCCGGCCACCGCGCCGGCCTTGCCGCTGTCGCCGTCCATGATCGAGGCGTCCAGTTCGTTGCGGCCGTCATGGGTGAACACCGCACCGCGGCCGGCGTTGAACTGCGGCGCGTCCTCGAGCACGGCGATGGCGGCGGTCACCGCGTCCAGCGCGGACTTGCCGGCCGCCAGTTCGGCATGGCCGGCCAGCAGCGCCTGCTCCAGCGCCTTGCGCGCGGCCGCTTCATCTTCCGCCGACAGGTCGGCGCGCTCGACCCCGGCACCGCCGTGGATCGCCAGCAAGGTGTTCTGCGTCGCCACCAGCACGCCGTCGCGCACCGCGTAGGGGCGCTCGAATACCGGACGTTCCACCTCGCCGCTGGGCAGGTGCAGGACCGAATCGGTGCCCACGCCGACCACCTCCACGCGCGACACGCTCATTGGCGCGTCCTCGCGCAGTTCCTTGACCAGGCCGCCGCGGACCACGGTGGCGCCGGCGCCGGGCGCGGTCGCGTAGACCCGGGCGCGGCCATCGCCCTCCACCGCCACCGCCGCGTCCTCGTCCACGCCCAGGCCGAGCAGGGGGCGACCGTCGGCCATCGCCTCGGCCTTGGCCACGAAGGCCATCAGCCGCCCCAGCCGGCCGCGCTCGCTGAAATGGGTGTCGGTGACGATGCCGCGCATCAGGTCCAGGCGCAGGAAGTCGGTCTCGATGGTGGTGTCCGGGCCCAGCGGGTCGGACAGGGCGACGGGGCTGTTCACGCTGCCGCCGTCCATCGCGCCGTAGAGGTATTCGCCCAGCATGGCCAGGCCGGCGCTGGTGCCGCCCAGCGGCTTGCCGGCGCGCACGTGCGCTTCCAGCGCCTGCGCCACCGGGGTGTCGCGCCAGTAGCGTACGTAGCGGGACTGGTTGCCGCCGGCGATGAAGATGCCGTCCGCCCGTGCCAGTGCCGCCAGGATCTCCGGGTCGTAGGCCGACTCCCGGTCGCGGAACACGAAGGTCTCGGCCGACTGGATGCCGCCGATCTCGTTGTAGAACTCGTCGCCGATCTGCCCGCCCTGGGAGGCGCGCAGGACCACGATGTGGCCGTGCCCGGCCTTGTCCATGAACCAGCGCAGGGCGTCGTGGTTGCGGTCGCCGCCGCCCATCAGCAGCAGGCCGGGCTTGACCGGGCCGGGGGTCGGAAGGGACGTATCGCCGCTCAGGTAGTGGCCGTACTCGGCCGCCATCGCCGGCGTCGCCGAGGCCAGCACCAGGGCCAGGGCGGCCATCCACGACATCCAACCGCGTTTGTCCATCCGATTCGCTCCAGGTCCAGGGGGGAGGGGCGGCGCAAGCCGCGGGCCACCCCTAGCCTAGACGAACCCGGGCCGGCTTGCCGCCCTCGGCAGGACCGCGGCATCGGTCCGGGACGCCTGGCGGCCCCGGGCGCGGGAGCGCCGGCGGCCCGCGCCGTGCCGACCTGGGCGGATCGTGCCGGCCCGTCCGGAGGGGGTGAATCCGGTTGCGCGCAAAACGATCCCCCGGCCGTATCATTCCGCATGCCCGATGGGGCATGGGGCCACGGGCATGGGCCGTTTCGCCCGCCAGACCCGGTTCGTCCAGATCAACAACAACAATGAGTGCCGCCCGGCACTGGAGAGAGGCAAACATGCGTCACCCGTCGCGAGTCCTGCTGTTGAGCCTGGCCTGTTCGACCGCATTGGCGGCGCAGGCCCAGAACCCGTCCAACCCCATCGGCGCGGCGTCCGGCAAGCTGCCGCCGGCAGCGCAGGAATCCAGCGCCGGCGGCTCGGCCCCCGCCGAGACGTCGGTGACCCAGATCGACGCGGTGCAGGTCACCGGTTCGCGCATCCCGCGCGCGCAGATCGAGGGCCCGGCACCGATCATGGTGGTGACCGCCGAGCAGATCCAGGCGGCCGGCCTGATGTCGGTCCCGGACGTGCTGCGTTCGCTGAGCCAGAACAACGGCTACACCCAGGGCCAGCAGAACACCACCGGCGCCCAGTCCACGCCGGGTGCCCAGGCAGTGGATCTGCGCGGCCTCGGCCCCAACCACACCCTGGTGCTGATCAACGGTCGCCGCATCGCCGACTTCCCGCTGCCGCTCAACGGCCGCAGCAACTTCACCGATATCGGCAACATCCCGCTGGGGATGATCGAGCGGGTCGAAGTGCTGACCGGCAGCGCCTCGGCCGTGTACGGCTCCGACGCGATGGCCGGCGTGATCAACTTCATCCTCAAGGACTCCGTCGACGGCACCACCCTCGACTACCGCTTCGGCGGTACCAGCGGCGGTGGCGGCCAGTCCTTCAACGCCACCGCGACCACCGGTTTCGAGCGCGGAGACTTCAGCGGCATCTTCGGCCTGGAGGTGCAGAGCAAGTCCCCGGTGTGGGGCACCGATCGCGACATCCAGTCCTCCACCCTCAACGCGCCGACCGCACGGCGGCGGTTGCCGCGCCTGATCGCGCAGATCTACGACTGGGACGACGACGTCAACATCGCCCCCGGCGATGCCTGCAAGGCGATGTCGCGCCTGAACGAAGGCACCACCGTGCTGGCCAAGGACCGCTACGGGGAACCGTATTGCGGCAGCGAGCGCGCAATCGCGTACCGGACCATCACCAACGAGCGCAAGGGCTTCAATGCCTACGCCTCGCTCAAGTATCGGTTCAGCGACAGCCTGTCGTGGTTCGCCGACGTGCAGTTGGGCCGCCAGGACGTCCGGCTGTTGACCGGCACCAACGGCAACGACGTGGTCAGCGACCACATGGGCTGGGAGTTCCACGATCCGCTCTCCACCAACAACTACCGCAGCAAGATGTTCTACAACGTCGGCACCGGCCACTACGAGATCTGGTCGCGGCAGTTCTCGCCGGAGGAAATGGGTGGCGGGCTCAGGGACCGGATGAACACCACCACCCAGAAGACGCTGGGGGTGACCACCGGCCTGGAAGGAGACTTCGGCGACGGCTGGGGCTGGGAAGCGGCCTATAACCACTCCGAGTACCGGGCCGACGTGGACATGCCGCGGATCAAGGCCGCGACCGCCAATACGCTGTTCCTGGGCCCGCTGCTGGGCTACGACGACGACGGCTACGCGATGTACAACCCCGATCCGGCGCGCATGTTCACCCCGCTGACCCCGGCCCAGTTCGCCACCATCGGCGTGATGTCGACCTTCCGGCCCAAGGCCGAGAACGACAACTTCAGCTACACCCTGGACAACACCGCGCTGTTCTCGATGCCGGCCGGTGACGTCGGCTTCGCCGGCGCGCTCGAGTACGGCAGGCAGTCCTATGCGATCAATCCCGATCCGCTGGCGTTGACCGAGGACGCCTACTACGGCCCGCGCTACGGCGACGGTTCCGGCAGCCGCAACCGCTGGGGCGCTGCGGCCGAGCTGCGCGTGCCGCTGGTGTCCACCCTGGACGCCAGCCTGGCGGGTCGCTACGACCGCTACAGCTACGGCAACAAGAACCCGGGCAAGTTCACCTACAGCGCAGGCCTGGAATGGCGGCCGCTGGAAACGCTGCTGGTGCGTGGCTCCTACGGCACCGGCTTCCGCGCGCCCGACATGCACTACCTGTTCGCCGGCAACGACTACTACCGCACCCGCTACGCCACCGACTACTACCAGTGCCGCACTGACGAGCCTGGCTTCAGCAACGGCGATTGCTACGACGACGGCAGCTGGGACGTGAGCACCTTCGATGTCTACAGCGGCAACATGGACCTCCAGGTGGAGACCAGCAAGTCGTTCACCGTCGGCATGGTCTGGTCGCCGATCCCCCGCCTCGACCTGACCGTGGACTATTACAGGATCCGCGTGTCGAACCAGGTGCAGGTCCAGGACCGCGACCAGTTGCGCATCGTCGAGGCCGACTGCCGGCTGGGCAAGACCACGGGCGGTGCGAGCGTGGACATCAGCTCGCCGACCTGTGTCGATGCGCTGGCACGCGTGGTCCGCGATGCGGACGGCGACATCACCAGCATGCGCTTCGGGCCGATCAACATCGCCAATGAAGAGACCTCGGGCATCGACCTGACCGCCAGTTACCGGTGGCAGACCGAAAATGCCGGCGATTTCCGCTTCAGCGGCAGCCACACCTGGGTGGAGCGCCACCGCAACCAGCAGTATCCGGGTGATCCGTGGGAGGACATGCTGGATGTCAGCTACACCTATGCCTCTCCGCGCATCAAGTCCAACCTGGGCATGAGCTGGGACAGGAACCAGTGGGGCGCCAGCCTGTTCGGCACCTACCTGGGCCGGCTGGCCAACTACGACAACGATGCGTGGATCCCGTCCACCTGGCGCTTCAACGCCGGCGCCCGCTACGACGTCAACGACCACCTGCGCATGGCCCTGTCGGTCAACAACCTGTTCGACAAGATGCCGCCGGTCGATCCGACCTGGGCGAACTACCCGTACTACGACACGGCATGGTTCGACAGCCTGGGGCGCAGCTACTACCTGCAGGTCACCGTGAAGTTCGGCGGCAGCACGCTGTAACGTAGTCAGGAAGGGGGCCGCCGGCCCCCTTCCTGTTTGCGGCCGCTCCACCGCGGCGTCCCGCGGCAGTTCAATGCGCGCCGCGCCGCCGCGGGTTCAGGCCGGATGCACCACGCCCAACACCCGCGGAGCGCGGGCGCCGGTGACCGCGGGTAGGTTGCCGGGGCGGCCGGCGAGGGTTTCCCGGGCCAGCCAGGCAAAGGCCATCGCCTCGACGAAGTCCGGATCCAGGCCGTGGTCGGCGGTGGATTCCAGGCTCATGCCGGGCAGGTGGGCGGCGATGCGCCGCATCAGCACCGGGTTGCGCACGCCGCCACCGCAGGCCATCACCCGCGCGGTGCGTGGCTGCTGCGCGCGCAGCGCGTCGGCGACGGTGGTCGCGGTCAGCTCGAGCAGCGTGGCCTGTACGTCGGCCGGCGACTCGCCGCCGACCAGTCGCGCCTGCAGCCAGCCCAGGTGGAACTGCTCGCGGCCGGTGCTCCTGGGCGGCGGCAGCGCGAACCACGGCTCCTCCAGCAGGCGCGCAAGCAGCGCTTCGTCGACCCTGCCGCTGGCGGCAAACCCGCCGTCGGCGTCGAACGCATGGCCGCTGTGGCGCAGGCACCAGGCATCGAGCAGCGCATTGGCCGGGCCGGTGTCGAAGCCGCGGACGGCCTGGGCCGGACCGTCCGATCCGGGAGCGCCTGCGCGTGGCAGCAGGGTGTAGTTGCCGATCCCGCCGAGGTTGAGCACGGCGCGGTCCTCGGCGGGCGAACGCAGCAGTGCGGCGTGGAAGGCCGGCACCAGCGGTGCGCCGTGGCCGCCGGCGGCGGCGTCGCGGCGGCGGAAGTCGGCCACGGTGGCGATCCCGGTGCGTTCGGCGATGACGCTGCCGTCGCCGAGCTGCATCGTGAACGGTGCCTCGCCATGTGGCCGATGGCGCACGGTCTGCCCGTGCGAGCCGATCGCGGCGACCTGGGCGGGGACGGTACCGGCTTCGTCCAGCAGCGCCAGGGCGGCATCGGCGAACGCCCGCGCCACCCGTACGTCCAGCCGGCCCAGCTCGTCCAGCGATTCCGGCTCGCCGCCCTGGCCCAGTGCCACCAGGCGTTCGCGAATTTCCGTCGCCCACGGCACGGTGCAGGCCGCACGCAGGCGCAGCCCGGCGGTGGCGTCCGCGTCATCGGGGAATTCGACCAGCGCGGCGTCGATGCCGTCCGCGCTGGTGCCGGAGATCAGGCCGAGGAAGAGTCGCGACATCCGCGCAGGTTAGCCGAACGCGGGCAGGGAAAGGCTGTTACCGCTTCTTCGCCTTGCCCGAATCGACGTGGGCGAACATCATCTGCTCCATCGACTCCATCCGCGCCAGCGTCGGCGCGGTGGCGGCCTTGAACGCGGCCAGGTCGGCGCCCTTCAGCGGTTCCGGCGGCGGCATGGTCACCGACAGCGGGTTGCGGTGCACGCCGTTGACCCGGAATTCGTAGTGCAGGTGCGGGCCGGTGGCCAGGCCGGTGGAGCCGACGTAGCCGATCACCGAGCCCTGCGCGACCTGCTGGCCCTTCTTCAACTTGCCGAAGCGCGACATGTGCGCGTACAGGGTGGTGTGGCCGCGGCCGTGATCGAGGATCACCACGTTGCCATAGCCGCGCTGCTGGCCGACGAACTGCACCCTGGCATCGCCGGCGGCCATGATCGGGGTGCCGGTGCCGGCCGCGTAGTCCACGCCCTTGTGCATGCGCATCGTGCCCAGCACCGGGTGCCGGCGCGAACCGAACGAGGACGACAACCGCGCATACGGGATCGGCATGCGGATGAAGCTCTTCTTCAGAGGACGGCCTTCGGCGGTGAAGTACTCGGCCTTGCCGTTGCGGTCGAAGCGGAAGCCGGTATAGGTCTTCTTGTCGGTGGTGAAGGTCGCCGCCAGGATCTTGCCGGTGCCGATCCGCTCGCCCTCGCGCCAGGTCTCCTCGACCACTGCGCTGAAGCGATCGCCGGGCTGCACGTCCTTGAAGTCGATGTCGTACTTGAAGATCTCGTCGGTCATCACCGCGATGGCCGCCGGGCTGAGGCCGGCCTTGCGCCCGGCCGCGTACAGCGAGTGGTCGATCTCGGCGCTGGTCACCGCCAGGCGGGTGGTGGTGGCGCGCTCGAGCACCTTCTCGTGGATGGTTTCGCCGCGCAGGTCCAGTTCCACCCGCTGGGTCGGGTTGCGGTCGAAGCGGAAGCCGCGCAGCGCGCCTTCCTCGTCCAGGGCGAAGCCCAGCTCGGCGCCCGGGCGCAGGCGTGCCAGCGCGTCCTGGTTGGCCGGGTTGTCGAGGATGCGGTGCATGGTCGCGGCCGGCACGCCCATGCTTTCGAACACTTCGCCCAGGGTCTGCCCGGATTCGACCTGGACGATGTCCCAGAACACACCGGCGTCCCTGGCTGGCGCGTGCAGGGTCAGCGGCGGCAACTGCAGCGGCAGGGTGGCGTTGGCTTGCGCGGTGGGCTGCAGCTGCGCGGAAAAGCCGGGGACGATGGTGGCCAGCAGTGCGCCGAGGGTGACGAACAGGCTGGCGTGCAGCCAGTGGCGGCGGGTCCAGCGGGTGTTGAAGGCGGCGGGAAAGCGCTCTTTCAGCTTGCGGTGCAGTTGGCGGTGGTGAAGGATGCCGAGGCGTTCGTGGAACTGCTGCTTGCGGCCGCGGCCATGGTCGGTCAGAGGCATCGCTCGACTTCCTTCACGGGGCCCCGGAATGCGGCCCGCTGGGCGGGTACCATAAACACCTGAAACTTGTGCGTCAAACCATTGAAGCCATTGCACTTTTCGCTGGCTTTCCGGTTAACCCGCACGTAACATTTCGTTCAAGTTCGTCGTCGCCCCAGCGTGGAGTTGCACGTGTCTTCCGAGAAATCCGTCACAGAATCCCTTGCCCTGATCGGCCGCGGCGCCGACGAGATCCTCAAGTGCGAGGAGCTGGAGGCGCGGCTGGCGGCTTCGACCAAGGCCGGGGGGCGCCCGCTGCGGATCAAGGCCGGCTTCGACCCGACCGCGCCGGACCTGCACCTGGGCCACACGGTGCTGTTGAACAAGATGCGCCAGTTCCAGGACCTGGGCCACCAGGTGATCTTCCTGATCGGCGACTTCACCGGGATGATCGGCGACCCCTCCGGCAAGAGCGCCACCCGCAAGCCGCTGACCCGCGAGGACGTGCAGGCCAACGCGCGCACCTACGAGGAACAGGTGTTCAAGGTGCTGGACCGCGGGCGCACCGAGGTCCGCTTCAACAGCGAGTGGTTCGGGCAGATGACCGCGGCGGACATGATCCGCCTGGCCGGGCAACACACCGTGGCGCGGATGCTCGAGCGCGACGATTTCGCCAAGCGCTACGCGGCGCAGCAATCGATCGCCATCCACGAGTTCCTCTACCCGCTGGTGCAGGGCTACGACTCGGTGGCGCTGCGCGCGGACGTGGAACTGGGCGGCACCGACCAGAAGTTCAACCTGCTGATGGGCCGCGGCCTGCAGGAGCACCACGGCCAGGCGCCGCAGGTCGTGCTGACCATGCCGCTGCTGGAAGGGCTGGACGGGGTCAACAAGATGAGCAAGTCGCTGGGCAACTACATCGGCATCAGCGAGCCGGCGATCGACATCGTGACCAAGGCGATGAAGATCGGCGACGCGTTGACCTGGCGCTGGATCGACCTGCTCAGTTTCGACATTTCAGCGACCGAGGCGGCGAAGCTGCGCAGCGAGGTCGAGGCCGGCACGCTCAACCCGCGCGAGGTCAAGCTGCGCCTGGCGCGCGAGCTGGCCGCGCGCTTCCATGACGCGGCGGCCGCCGAGCAGGCCATCGCCGGCTGGCATGCGGTGGTGACCGGCCAGGGCGACACCTCGACCCTGCCGCTGCAGGACGTGGCGGTGCCGGCCGAAGGCATCCGCATTGCCGCGCTGCTGACCGCCGCGGGGATCACGCCCTCCAATTCGGAGGCCAATCGCAAGCTCAAGGAGCGCGCGGTGAAGGTCGAAGGCAGCGTGGTCGAAGACCCGAACACGGCCTTCGCCCCCGGTTTCGAAGGCGTGCTGCAGGTGGGCAAGCGCAATTTCGCCCGGGTGCGCCTCGTCGCGGGCTGACGGAAGCGCAGGCGGACCGTTCGTTGGTCCGCCCGTTTTCCACTCAGTCGCCGAGGGTGAGCAGCGAAGCGTTGCCGCCGGCGGCCGTGGTGTTGACCGTCACCGTCTTTTCGGTGGCGAAGCGCGGCAGGTAGTGCGGTCCTCCCGCCTTGGGGCCGGTGCCGGACAGGCCCTGGCCGCCGAACGGCTGCACTCCGACTACCGCGCCGATCTGGTTGCGGTTGACGTAGACGTTGCCGACCCGGACCCGCGAGGCGATCCGATCCACGGTTTCGTCGATGCGCGAGTGGATGCCCAGGGTCAAGCCGTAGCCGGTGGCGTTGATCTGGTCGATCACCGCGTCGAGCTGGTCGGCCTTCCAGCGCAGCACGTGCAGCACCGGGCCGAACACCTCGCGCTGCAGCTGCGACAGCGACTCCAGCGCGTAGGCGCGCGGGGCGAAGAAGGTGCCGTGCGCCACGGCCTCGCCGGTGGCGGCCACCGCGATCAGTCGCGCCTCGGCGTCCATGCGCTGCGCATGTGCTTCGAGGATCGCGAGCGCATCCGCATCGATCACCGGGCCGACGTCGGTGGACAGCAGGCCGGGGTCGCCGACCTTCAGTTCGGCCATCGCGCCGGCGAGCATGGTCATCACCTTGTCGGCGATGTCGTCCTGCACGAACAGCACGCGCGCGGCCGAGCAGCGCTGGCCGGCGGAAGTGAACGCGCTGCCGACCGCATCCTTGACCAGCTGCTCGGGCAGCGAGGAGGAGTCGGCGATCAGCGCGTTCTGGCCGCCGGTCTCGGCGATCAGCACCGCGAGGGGAGCCTCGTCGCGCGCGGCCAGGGCGCGGTTGATCGCGCGCGCGGTCTCGGTCGAGCCGGTGAAGGCCACGCCGGCCACCCGCGCGTCGGAGGTGAGCGCTGCACCGACGGTGGCGCCGTCGCCGGGCACGAACTGCAGCACCTCGGCCGGCACCCCGGCCTCGTGCAGCAGTTGCACCGCGGCATGGCCGATCAGGCTGGTCTGCTCGGCCGGCTTGGCGATCACCGCGTTGCCTGCGGCCAGCGCCGCGGCCACCTGGCCCAGGAAGATCGCCAGCGGGAAGTTCCACGGGCTGATGCAGACGAACACGCCGCGGCCCTGCAGGCGCAGCTCGTTGGATTCGCCGGTGGGGCCGGGCAACTGCTCCGGGGCGCCGAACTGCAGACGTGCCTGGCTGGCGTAGTAGCGCAGGAAGTCCACCGCCTCGCGCACCTCGGCCACCGAGTCGGGCAGGGTCTTGCCGGCCTCGCGCACGCACAGGGCCATGAACTGCGGCATGCGCTGCTCGAGCAGGTCGGCGGCGTGCTCCAGGATCGCCGCACGGCTGGCGGCCGGGGTGCGGTCCCAGGCCGGCTGCGCGGCCACGGCATTGGCCAGTGCGCGCTGCACGGTGGCGGTGTCGGCCGGTTGCCAGTGGCCGACGACCTGGCGGCGGTCGGCCGGGCTGGTCACCGCGACCGCCGCGCCCGACGGCGTGGCGCCGGGTACCCGCGGCGCGGCGCGCCACGGGCCCGGATGCTCGTTCAACTGCGCGGCCAGGGCCCGGAGTACGTTGTCGTCGGCGAGATTGGCGCCCATGGAGTTGTTCCTGTCGAAGCCTTGCTGGATGAAGAGTTCGCGCGGCAGCGGGATGCGCGGGTGGCCGATGGAAAGGCCCTTGGACTCGAAGCCGGCGACCATCGCCACCGGGTCCTGGACCAGGTCGGCCACCGGCACGTTCTCGTCGGTGATGCGGTTGACGAAGCTGGAGTTGGCGCCGTTCTCCAGCAGGCGCCGCACCAGGTACGGCAGCAGGTCCTCGTGGCTGCCCACCGGCGCGTACACGCGGCAGGGCACGCCCAGGCGGTCGGCCGGTACCACTTCGGCGTAGAGGTCGTCGCCCATGCCGTGCAGTTTCTGGTGCTCGTAGGGCCGGCCGGCCGCGATCGCGCGGATCGCGGCGATGGTCTGTGCGTTGTGGGTGGCGAACATCGGGTACAGCGCGTCGCCGTGCTCGAACATGCGCCGGGCCGTGGCCAGGTAGGACACGTCGGTGTTCTGCTTGCGGGTGAACACCGGGTAGCCGGGCAGGCCCTCGACCTGGGCGCGCTTGACCTCCGCGTCCCAGTACGCGCCCTTGACCAGGCGCACCGGGATCCGGCGGCCGGTGCGGCGGGCCAGGTCGGCGAGGAAGTCGATCACGTACGGCGCGCGCTTCTGGTAGGCCTGGACCGCCAGGCCGTAGCCCTCCCAGCCGTCCAGCGAGGGATCGGCGTAGGTGGCCTCGATCACGTCCAGCGACAGTTCCAGGCGGTCGCTTTCCTCCGCATCGACGGTGAAGCCGATGCCGTAGGACTGCGCCAGCCGCGCCAGCTCCAGCACCGCCGGGGCGAGTTCGGCCAGTACCCGCTCGCGCTTGGCGTGCTCGTAGCGCGGGAACAGCGCCGAGAGCTTGATCGAGATGCTCGGCGCGGCGAACACATCGGTTCCCAGGTAGCTCCCGCTCTTGCCGATCGCATGGATCGCGTCGCGGTAGGCCTGCAGGTAGCGGCTGGCGTCCTTCATGGTCAGCGCGCCTTCGCCGAGCATGTCGAACGAATAGCGGTAGTCGGCATTGGCGCCCTTGCGCGAGCGCCCCAGGGCCTCGCCGATGGTCCGGCCCATGACGAACTGGTGGCCCATGATCCGCATCGCCTGGCGCACCGCCAGCCGGATCACCGGCTCGCCGACCCGGCCGACCAGGCGCTTGAACGCGCCGGCGGGGTCGTGGCGGGTCAGGTCGTTGAGGTTGACCAGCTTGCCGGTGAGCATCAGGCCCCAGGTCGAGGCGTTGACCAGGACCGACTCGCTCTGGCCCAGGTGCTTCTGCCAGTCGGCCTCGCCGAGCTTGTCGCGGATCAGCTTGTCGGCGGTTTCCTGGTCGGGGATGCGCAGCAGGGCCTCGGCCACGCACATCAGCAGCACGCCTTCCTCGCTGCCCAGGTCGTATTGGCGCATGAAGGCCTCGATCGCGCCCTGGTCCTGGGCGCGGGCGCGCACCCGGCGCACCAGGTCGGCGGCGAGGGCGTCCACCTCGGCCTGGCGGGCCGGATCCAGCCGCGCCTGTTCCAGCAGTTCGCGCACGTGCGCGGCCTCGTCGCGCAGCCAGGCGGCGGTGATCGCCGCGCGCAGCGGCGGAGCCGGAGGGGCCGGAGCGTCCAGCACCGGGATCGGACCCGTGGTGCCGGTCGCGCCGGTGTGGCTGGCGTCGGAATGCGGGGAGGACATGGGGGCCATGCGGGGCTCGGCGGGAGTGGCGTGGACATCCGGCGCGCCGCGTGGACGGGTCGGGCGATGGCCCGTCCGGGGCCGGTTCGGGCGCGGCCGGTATTCTAAAGGAACAGGCCGCCGGCCCATCGCGCGAGCTCCATTCGGCGCGGTGCGGGTTGCCGCTGGCGGCGCCCAGCCTTACCATCTTAAGGTTTTCCGCGGGCGGCAAGCGGCGGCAGGCGACATGATCGAGGTGGTTTCCCCGGGGTCCGGTGGCACAGGCGCGCAATTGCGGTTGCGCCCGCCGCGGGCGCTGACGGCCCGCCAGTTCAGGGCGCTGTTCGCCGTGCTGGTGGGGGCGATGTGGGTGGCGGCCGGGCTCGGCTGGCTGGCCGGCAACGTTTTCGCCCCGGCCTTCGCCCTGTTGCACAGTGTGGGGGTGGGCGTGGCGCTGCGCTGGCTGTGGCGCAGCGGGGAACGCGGCGAGGAGATCGCCATCGGACCCTCGGCGGTGGAAGTCCGCCGTGGGGCCGGGGCCGTATTCAGCGCCCACCCGCACTGGGTGCGGATGGGCGTGGAGGGGGACGACGGCAGGGTCACGCTGTCGTCCAGCGGCAGGCGGGTGGAGGTGGGCGCGTTCCTGGGCCCGGCCGAACGCTCGCAGCTGGCGCGGTGCTTGAAGGAATTCCTGGCGGCCGCCGAGCGGCCGCAACCGATGACGCAACCAGGGTCTAGGCAATGATGCGAGTGAACGGAAGGTGGAAGCGGTGGTTGGCGGCGGGCGTGCTGTTGGCGGCGCCGGCGCTGGCCTGGGCCCAGTCGGCGGACCCGCACCGCTGGCAGCTCAACATGGGGCGCGGCGTCACCGCGTCCTCGCAGAACGCCTACGACGCGCACATGATCGCGCTGTGGGTGTGCGTGGGCATCGGCATCCTCGTGTTCGGCGCGATGGGCGTGGCGATGTTCAAGTTCCGCAAGTCCAAGGGCGCGGTCGCGGCGCAGTTCAGCCACAACACCACCGCCGAGGTGATCTGGACGGTGATCCCGGTGCTGATCCTGCTGGCGATGGTCTGGCCGGCCACGGCCAAGCTGATCGCCATGTACGACACCCGCGACGCCGAGATGACGGTCAAGGTCACCGGCTACCAGTGGATGTGGAAGTACGAGTACCTGGGCGAGGACGTGGCCTTCACCAGCCGCCTGGACCGCGAATCCGACCGCATCCGCCAGAGCGGCGAGCGCCCGTCCCACGACGCCAACCCGCACTACCTGCTGGAGGTGGACAACCGCCTGGTGCTGCCGGTGGACACCAAGGTCCGCTTCGTCATCACCGCCGACGACGTCATCCACTCCTGGTGGGTTCCGGCGCTGGGCTGGAAGCAGGACGCGATCCCGGGCCTGATCAACGAGGCCTGGACCGAGATCAAGGTGCCGGGCGTGTACCGCGGCCAGTGCGCCGAGCTGTGCGGCAAGGACCACGGCTTCATGCCGATCGTGGTCGAGGCGTTGCCGAAGGAGGAGTTCGCGCGCTGGCTGGCGGCGAAGAAGCCGGCCCCGGCCGCCGAGCCCGCCCCGGCCGCCGAGGTTCCCGCCGCCGAGGCTGCGCCCGAAGCCGCTACCGAAACCGGCGCCGGGCAGGGCTGATCCGATCACGCAACGGCCGCGCCGCGGCCGCCACGCATACGCATTCCAGAGGTAGCAACGCCATGGCCCATACCGACGCCGAGCACCACCACGACCACCACGGCCACCACCAGGGTTTCGTCGAGCGCTGGTTCTTCTCGACCAACCACAAGGACATCGGCACGCTGTACCTGCTGTTCTCCTTCACGATGTTCATCATCGGCGCGGCGATGAGCGTGGTCATCCGCGCCGAGCTGGCGACGCCGGGCCTGCAGTTCGTCAGCCCCGAGTTCTTCAACCAGATGACCACCGTGCACGCGCTGGTGATGATCTTCGGCGGCGTGATGCCGGCCTTCGTCGGCCTGGCCAACTGGATGATCCCGCTGCAGGTGGGCGCGCCGGACATGGCGCTGCCGCGGATGAACAACTGGTCGTTCTGGATCATGCCGTTCGCCTTCACCCTGCTGCTGGGGACCCTGTTCCTGCCCGGCGGCGCGCCGGGCAGCGGCTGGACCCTGTATCCGCCGTTGTCGCTGCAGGGCGGCTACAACACCGCGTTCACCATCCTGGCGATCCACATGATGGGCATCAGCTCGATCATGGGCGCGATCAACATCATCGCCACCGTGTTGAACATGCGCGCCCCGGGCATCGACCTGCTGAAGATGCCGATCTTCTGCTGGACCTGGCTGATCACCGCGTTCCTGCTGATCGCGGTGATGCCGGTGCTGGCCGGCGCGGTGACCATGCTGCTGACCGACAAGTTCTTCGGCACCAGCTTCTTCTATGCGGCCGGCGGCGGCGACCCGGTGATGTACCAGCACATCTTCTGGTTCTTCGGCCACCCCGAGGTCTACATCATGATCCTGCCCGCCTTCGGCGTGGTCAGCGAGATCATCCCGACCTTCAGCCGCAAGCCGCTGTTCGGCTACCAGGCGATGGTCTACGCCACCGCGGCGATCGCGTTCCTGTCGTTCATCGTCTGGGCCCACCACATGTTCACCGTGGGCATGCCGCTGGGCGGCGAGATCTACTTCATGTTCGCCACCATGCTGATCTCGGTGCCGACCGGGGTGAAGGTGTTCAACTGGGTCAGCACCATGTGGAAGGGCTCGCTGAGCTTCGAGGCGCCGATGCTGTGGGCGGTCGCCTTCGTGATCCTGTTCACCATCGGCGGCTTCTCCGGCCTGATGCTGGCGATCGTGCCTGCGGACTTCCAGTACCACGATACCTACTTCGTCGTTGCCCACTTCCACTACGTGCTGGTGACCGGCGCGGTGTTCGCGCTGATCGCCGCGGTGTACTACTGGTGGCCGAAGTGGACCGGGCGCATGTACAGCCAGGGCGCGGCCAAGTTCCACTTCTGGTGGACCATGGTGTTCTCCAACCTGCTGTTCTTCCCGCAGCACTTCCTCGGCCTGGCCGGCATGCCGCGCCGCATCCCGGACTACAACGTGGTGTTCGCCGACTGGAACCTGGTCAGCTCGATCGGCGCATTCGGCATGTTCGTCACCCCGTTCATGATGGGCGCGATCCTGTGGTCCTCGCTGCGCAACGGCGCCAAGGCCGAGGCGCGCGCCTGGGAAAGCGCGCGCGGCCTGGAATGGACCGTGCCGTCGCCGGCGCCGCACCATACCTTCGAGTTGCCGCCGGTGATCCGGCCGGGCGACCTGGCCCACGACGACGTAACGCATTGATGCGAGTCCCTCGCAAGAACCCGCATCGTTGATGCGAGTCCTTGGCAAAAGCCGGCACATCCCTGTGCCGGGATTCAACAGGAAAGCGGCGTGACCCCTCCGACTCACCACAACCAGGACGACACCGCACGGCGCCGCAAGGGCGTGGTGCGCACCGCGCTGGTGCTGGGCGCGGTGGCGCTGGCGATCTACGTGGCCTTCATCCTCTCCGGGGTGCTCGGCGCATGAGCGAAGCGCAGGCCCCGGCGAAGCGCAATGCGGGCTGGCTGAAGCTGGTCGGCGTGGCGCTGGTCGCGTTCGCGTTCACCTTCTCGCTGGTGCCGCTGTACCGGATCGCCTGCGAGAAGGTGTTCGGCATCCGCCTGGAGCAGGGGCCGGGCCAGGCGCGCGCTGCCGTGGCCGGCGGCGGCGAGGCGCGCAAGGCGCGCACGGTCACCGTGCAGTTCGACGGCGGGGTGAATTCGAAGCTGCCTTGGGCATTCCGGCCGGCGCAGCTGAGCATGCAGGTGGTGCCCGGCGAGTTGAACGAGGCGATGTACGTGGCCCGCAACGACGGCGACCGCGCCATCGTCGGCAGCGCCACGCCCTCGGTGGCGCCGGCGCGGGCCTCGGGCCACTTCACCAAGACCGAGTGCTTCTGCTTCACCGCGCAGACCCTGCAGCCGGGCGAGAGCCGCGACATGCCGGTACGCTTCATCGTCGACCGCGACCTGCCGGACGACGTCAAGACGATCACGCTGTCCTACACTTTCTTCAAGAACGAGGACCTGACCGCGCGACTTGGCGCGGCGCAGTCCGCCAACGCGCCGCACGCGGCGCCCTGACGAGCACGGAAACCCACGCCATGGCCCATCCGCAGACGGACCGCTACTTCGTACCGGCGCAAAGCAAGGCGCCGATCATGGCCTCGATCTCGCTGTTCACGCTGATGGTGGGCGCGGCCAGCTGGCTCAACGGCGTCGGCTGGGGCAAGTGGGCGTTCTTCACCGGCGTGGCGATGATGATCGCCACCCTGTTCTACTGGTTCAGCGAGGTGGTGCGCGAGTCGCTGGCCGGGCACTACAACCGCCAGGTCGACGTCTCGTTCCGGATGGGGATGATCTGGTTCATCTTCTCCGAGGTGATGTTCTTCGCCGCATTCTTCGGCGCGCTGTTCTATGCGCGCCAGTTCGCGCTGCCGTGGCTGGGCGGCGAAGGCGACGGGGTGATGACCAATGCCCTGCTGTGGGACGGCTACACCGCGGCCTGGCCGACCGCCGGTCCCGATCAGGTCGGCGGCCAGTTCCAGACCATCCCGGCCTGGGGCCTGCCGCTGATCAATACCCTGATCCTGCTCACCTCCGGCGTGACCTTGACCGTCGCCCATCACGCGATCAAGGCCAATGCACGCGGCCAGGTACTGCTGTGGCTGGGCATCACCATCGGCCTGGGCCTGCTGTTCCTGTTCTTCCAGGCCGAGGAATACCTGCACGCCTACCACGAGTTGAACTTGACCCTGGGTTCGGGCATCTACGGCTCGACCTTCTTCATGCTCACCGGCTTCCACGGCATGCACGTGCTGTTGGGCACGATCATGCTGACGGTGATGTGGTTCCGGACCTTCAAGGGCCATTTCACCGCGGACAACCATTTCGGCTTCGAGGCGGCGGCGTGGTACTGGCACTTCGTCGACGTGGTATGGCTGGCGCTGTTCCTGTTCGTCTACGTGCTGTAAGCGCGCGGCGGGGCGACCCGGGATGCGACGCAGGGGCGCCTTCGGGCGTCCCTGCCGTTTCCGGGGTCCTGCGGTCAGCGGCCGACGCCGTGCGGTTCGATCACCCCGGTCCAGATGCCGAGCACGATCAGCAGGATCAGCAGCACCGAGAAGCCGATCCGGCGGGTGAGCGCGTTGACCGTGCGCTTGCTCTGGCCGCGATCGACCAGCAGGTAGTACAGGGCCGTGCCGAGGTTCCATAGGATGACCAGCAGGAACGCGACCACCAGCAGGGTCTTGAGCGAATCGTTCACGGCGCGGCCCTCGGCGATGGGATGTGGGAAAGGCAGGCGCGCATTATCGCAGGCGCGGAGCAGGCCAGCGTGAGCGGGCGCCGCCTGCCGCTGTGGGCCGGCTGGCTGCTGGCGCTGGCCGTGGCCGCGCTGTGCGCGGCGCTGGGTTTCTGGCAATTGCAGCGCATGCACGCCAAGCAGGCGTTGCTGGACGATTCGGCCCGGGTGCTGGAGCAGCGCCGCGCGCAGCCGCTGGCACTGGCCGCCGATCCTGCGCGCGCGCGCGATTTCGATTGGGCGGCGGGCGCCGGCGGCTTCCCGCCGCTGCCCGCCGTGCTGCTGGACAACCAGAACCGCGAGGGCCGCGCCGGCGTGCGCGCCTATCGAGTGTTCCAGCCGGAGCAGGCAGGTGCCGCGCCTCTGCTGGTGGAACTGGGCTGGCTGCCGCTGCCCGGCGACCGCCGGCTGCCCGGCGTGGCCATGCCCGCTGCCGGACGGGTCTCCGGCCTGCTGCTGCCGCCGCCGTCGCCCGGCCTGGCCGCGCCGGCCGTGGAAGTGCAGGCCGACGGCACCCTGCTGCTGGTGACGCTGGATCCGGCCGCGGTAGCCACCGCGCTCGGCCTGCCGGCGCTGGCACCACGGGTACTGCGCCTGGATCCGGACCTGCCGCTGGGCTACGCGCGCGACCTGGACCTGTTGCCGAACACGCTGCCGCCGGAGCGGCACCTGGGCTATGCCGTGCAGTGGTTCGCCCTGGCCGCGGCGGTGCTGGCCATCGCCGCATTGCTGACCTGGCGCGCGCGCCGCCGGCGCTGAGCGCCCCGGCGCCGTCGATCCCGCGCATCGTGCGAAAATCCCGCCCATGACCGATTCCGCCGCCGCACCCGCCCGCACCCGCGGACGCCTGATCCTCGTCGCCCTGTTCGTCCTGTTCTTCGGCTCGGCCTTCGGTGCCGGCCTGTTGCGCCTGAGCGGCTGGATGCCGGCGGGGCTCAAGAACCACGGCGAGCTGCTGCAACCGCCGGCCGACCTGCGCGGGCTGCAGCTGTCGCTGGCCGACGGCAGCCCCTACGCCTGGAACCCGGGCGCCCGGACCTGGCGCATCCTCGCCGTGCCGCCGCAGGCCTGCGACGCCGAATGCGCGCGGGTGCTGGCCGAGCTGGACAAGGTGTGGAGGCTGTTCGGGCACAATGCCGACAAGGTCGAGGTGCTGTGGCTGGGGCCGCTGCCGGCCGGCACGCCGGCACTGCCGGAAGTGCGCCAACTGGGCGACGATCCGGCGCTGCGCGCGGCGCTGCCGCGGACCGGCGACCCGACCGGCATCCCGCTGTACGTGATCGATCCCAATGGTTTCGTGGTGCTGCGCTATCCGCCGCACGCCGATCCGGCCGGGCTGCGCACCGACGTGGCCCGCCTGCTCAAGTTGAAGTGAGGCCCGTGTGCCGATGAACGCGATCGCCCGGCCCGCGCTGGCCCGCCATTTCCACCGCATCGCCTGGCTGGCGGTGGCCCTGACCGCCATCGTGGTGGTGTTCGGCGCCTTCGTGCGCCTGTCCGACGCCGGCCTCAGCTGCCCGGACTGGCCGACCTGCTATGGCCGCGCCACCTGGCCATCGGCGTCGCAGGACGCGGCGGCGCACGCGGCCAGCGAGATCCGCCCGTTCGAGACCCACAAGGCATGGCGCGAGCAGGTGCACCGCCACCTGGCCGCGAGCCTCGGCGTGCTGGTGCTGGTGCTGGCCTTGCTGGCCGCGCGCAAGCGCCGCTTCGGGGTGGCCACGATCCTGTCCGCTTCGCTGCTGGTGGCTGCGGCGATCCCGGCATACATGTACGGGCAGATCGGCCTGGCCTTCGCCCTGGCCGGCGGCGGCGAGGCGATCCTGCTGCTGGCTGCGTTGCGCTGGTCGGGGCTGGGGCCGAACGCCGGGCCACGGCCGCCGCCCGGATCCAGCCAGGCGCATGACCTGGCCGGGGTGGCGGTGCTGACCCTGGCGGTGATCGTGTTCCAGGCGCTGCTGGGCAAGTGGACGGTGACCCTGCTGCTCAAGCCGATCGTGGTGATGGGCCACTTGCTCGGCGGCCTGACCACGTTCTCGCTGTTGCTGTGGATGGCCTGGCGCGCGACCGGCCAGCCGATCCGCCTGGCCGAGGCGCGCAGCCTGTCGCGCTGGGTGGTCGTGGGCCTGGTGGTACTGGGAGTGCAGATCGCGCTGGGCGGCTGGACCAGCGCCAACTACGCGGCGCTGTCGTGCGGCGGGGGCGGCTGGGCCGGCGCGGCGCACCACTACCTGGATTTCCCCAGGTGCGTGGGCCAGTGGTGGCCGCACGCCGACTTCCGCGAAGGCTTCGTGCTGTGGCGCGGGATCGGGGTGGACTACGAAGGCGGCGTGCTCGACGGCGCCTCGCGCATCGCCATCCAGATGGCGCACCGGATGATGGCGATGGTGGCGCTGGCCTACCTGCTGTGGCTGGCGCTGCGGATCTTCCGCCTGCCCGGCATGCGCCCGTGGGGCGCGGCACTGGGCGGGCTGGCGCTGCTGCAGGTGACGCTGGGCGTGCTCAACGTCAAGCTGGCGCTGCCGCTGGCGGTGGCGGTGATGCACAACGCCGGCGCGCTGGCCCTGCTGTTCGTGCTGGTGACGTTGCTGGCGCGGCTGAAGGGCCCCGGGCGGCTCGAATGACTTCCCGCGCGATTCCCGCCTGGCGCCAGTACCTGGAGCTGACCAAGCCGCGCGTGGTTGCGCTGCTGGTGTTCACCGCGCTGGTGGGCATGTTCCTGGCGGTGCCCGGCCTGCCGCCATTGCGGGAGAGTGTGTTCGGCCTGCTCGGGATCTGGCTGGCGGCATCCTCGGCGGCGGCGATCAACCACCTGATCGACCAGCGCATCGACAAGGTGATGGTACGCACCGCGCACCGGCCGCTGGCCACCGGCGCGCTGCGCCCGGGACAGGTACTGGCTTTTGCGCTGCTGCTGGGCATGGCCTCGATGCTGGTGCTGGTGCTGCTGGTCAATCCGCTGACGGCGGCGTTGACCTTCGCCGGGCTGATCGGCTACGCGGTGGTCTACACCGGCTTCCTCAAGCGGGCCACCCCGCAGAACATCGTGATCGGCGGCGTCGCCGGCGCGGTGCCGCCGCTGCTGGGCTGGGCGGCGGTCACCAACATGCAGGGGCCTTGGGATTGGCAGTACGCGCTACTGCTGGTGCTGATCGTGTTCGTATGGACGCCGCCGCACTTCTGGGCGTTGGCGATCTTCCGCCGCGAGGACTACGCGCGCGCGCTGATCCCGATGCTGCCGGTGACCCACGGGGTCACCTACACCCGCTGGCAGATCCTGTTCTACACCGTGCTGCTGCTGCAGGTGAGCCTGCTGCCCGTGATCTTCGGCATGAGCGGGTTCTTCTACCTGGGCGGGGCGCTGGTGCTGGGCAGCGTGTTCCTCTGGTACGCCTGGCGGCTGCTCGACCCGCCGGACGAGTTCTTTGCCATGAAGGTGTTCCACTACTCGGTGGTGTACCTGATGGCACTGTTCGCGTTCCTGCTGGTGGACCACTGGCTGCCGCTGCTGTTCGGGTAGGCACGATCATTCGGCCTTGGCCTCCGCCGCGCGCATCTCGCGGCGGCGGATCCACAGGTTGATCGACTCGACGAACACCGAGAACGCCATCGCCGCATAGACATAGCCCTTGGAGATGTGCTGGCCGAAGCCGTCGGCGATCAGCACCAGGCCGATCATCAGCAGGAAGCTCAGGGCCAGCACCTTGACCGTCGGGTGGCGCTCGACGAACTCGCCGATCGGGCCGGCGAAGGCGAGCATGAAGCCGATCGAGACCAGGATCGCGGTCACCATCACCCAGCGCTCGTCGACCATGCCCACCGCGGTGATGATCGAGTCCAGCGAGAACACGATGTCCAGCACCATGATCTGGGCGATCACGCCGCCGAAGGAGGTGGCCGCGCGCTTCAGGCTCGGCTCGCCGCCGGCGCCCTCGATCTTCTGATGGATCTCGTGGGTGGCCTTGGCGATCAGGAACAGGCCGCCGCCGATCAGGATCAGGTCGCGCCACGAGAACGGTTGGCCGAACAGTTCGAACAGCGGATAGGTCAGGCGGGTGATCCAGACGATGGCGAACAGCAGCGCCAGGCGGGTGATCGCCGCGCCGGCGATGCCGAGCCGGCGCGCGCGGTTGCGCTGTTCCGGCGGCAGCCGGCCGGCCAGGATCGAGATGAAGATGATGTTGTCGATGCCCAGCACCAGTTCCAGCGCGGTCAGCGTGGCCAGGGCGATCCAGATTTCGGGGGAGTAGAGGGCGTCCATGGGGTTCCGTGGGCAGTGGCGCGGCGCGGTCGCCGGCCCTGCACGCACAGCGTGCCTTCAGGCCGGTTGGGGCATTGGCGGGACTGGAGGAGAAACGGGAGACGGAAGGTGGCGGGGCCACGGCACGGACGCGTCGTTCGGACGCACCTTCGCCGCGGGGCGGCGAAGGTCTTGTCCACGAATCCGCCGCGCGTGCCCGCCGGCCGGATCCGCTGCTGCACCGGGGCACGGGGCCCGTCGTGACGGCGACAGCATGTGAGGACTACTCCCCTTCGAGCGGCAAGCCTAGCATGCCTTTCCTGAGCGGGAGCCCGATGTTCCGCCGGCGTCCTTTCCGCAGCGCTCGGCGTCGACGGCCGGGGCGGGTGCCTGCATCCGCTCGATCACTGCCGGCTCCAGCGACTTCAGCCCGGCTGCGCGGCCCAGCGCCAGCGCCTGGTCGCGCGGCATGCCGGCATTCGCATGGCCCAGGGCGAGCAGCGCGCCGGCGCGATTGCCGGAGGCGCAATGCAGCAGCACGCCGTTGCGGTGTGCGTCGAGCAGGGCTTGCAGCGCCTCGGCGTTGGCCGCGGTGATGCCGTCGGCACCCGTGACCGGCAGGGCGACGTAGGCCAGGCCGAGGCGCCGCGCCTCGGCCGCTTCGTCGTAGCCGCGGTCCTCGTTCTCGCCGCGCAGGTCGATCACGGTGTGCACGCCCTGCGCCTGCATCCGCGCCAGGTCGGCGGCGGTGGGCTGGCCACCGGCGTGCAGCCCGGGCCGCACTTCGGCGAATCGGGTCATGGCGGCATCGACGCCGGCCCCTGCGGTCGCGGGAGCGGCAGGTTCGCCGACACTGGCGCAGCCAGCCAGCGCGAGGACGATCGCCAGGCAGGATCCGGCAGCCGCGGCCCCCGAAGTCCGGGTGACTTCCTGCACGCGTGGACGGCGCGTGCGCAGCCTCAGGATTCGTGCCAGTCCAGTCGGGAGAGCCCTGCTCATGGCCAGGAAAGTGATCGTCGGCATGCTGGTCGTCTTCATTGCGATCGCCATCGCTTCGCTCGGGTACAAGACCGGCCAGTATCTGGCCCGGAAGGATGCTGCGCCGGCGCAGGCGGCCCAAGGATAGCGCCTGCGGCCTCAGCCGCGGCCGGCCAGGGCCTGCAGCAGCATCCGCAGCTCGTACTTGTCGGTCTCGTCCAGGCCTTGCGCGCGCTGCTTCTGCTGCAGTTCGTCGATGCGTTGCTGCAGGGTCTGGCGTTCCAGCTGGGCGACGGCGTCGTGCAGCTCATGCGCCCAGGAGACTTCCTCGCCGGGGAGTACCTGCACCGCGAGCCGCTGCAGGGCGTCGGCCTGGTCGTGCCCGGCGAAGTGTTCGAGCAGCGCGCCGGTGCTGATTTCCGGACGCTGCTCCACCACGTCCAGGATCTGCAGCAGCAACGGAATGCCCGGCTGGCGCAGGTCGGCGAAGCGGTGGGGTCGCTCCAGTTGCAGGCCCAGCGCCGGGTGCTGCAGCAGCAGGGCGATGGCGCTGCGCACCAGGCTGCGCTTCTGCGTCGATGCGCTGCCGCGCGCGGCCGGCCGCGGCGCGGCCGGTGCCGGG